>RFHW01000050.1 GCA_003695745.1 Methanobacteriota archaeon
CGTGAGAGCGTGAAGTCCGAGGTGGATGGGCGGCTCAGCAGATATGGTTTCACTCTGGCAGATGTGCTCAGCATCGTTCCCACAGGTGTGGAAGAGCTGGATGCGGTGCTCTTTGGAGGTGTTGTTAAGGGGACGTCAAACCTCCTCCTATCAGAGGAGAGAAGGGCCAAAAACGATATGCTGCTCCTCTTTGCAAAGGAAGGCCAGAGGCTGGGCGAGCCGGTGATCTTTGCAACCTCAAGGATACCTTCAAAGGAGCTTCTCAAGACCATCCAGCGTCTAAGCGGTAAATTGGAGGGGCTCATCGTCATAGACCTCTACATGGCGGTCCACACTGAAAATGCGGTGCACCTCACAGTGGAGGAAGGTCCCCGTATCATCATCCCTGCGGCCATCCTCCATCTGAAGCAGGCCATTGTGAAGGCGGTGAAGAAATTCCCCAGGGAGATGCACAAGAGGGTTGTCCTCGACGTCTACACAGACCTCGCCAGATACCATGAGCTCCCGGAGATACATGAGCTTATCATAAAACAGGTGGATGGCTTCAGAAGATGGAACTGCACATCCATCATAACGCTCTCGCCAGAGCTCTCATCGGAAGAGCTGGAGCGGCATTTTGACAATGTATTCCGTCTCAGGGGCGCCGGCACATTGGAGATAAAGAAGCTCCTTGGCGGCGAGGCAAAGACAAAGAGCGTCTTTATCTGGGAGAGATACCCGCCTATGGAGGAGCCTGGATACTCCCTTTTCCTTGATAGGTGAAGATGGCCTCTGCCACCTCCCCCACATCCCCCTCCTTCGCAGAGCATCTGAGCGCCCTCCTGCCAACCTCCTGTTCAAGCTCTTTCAGTGCCTTCTCCTCTGCCACATCTGTCTTGTTGACCACGGGGATGACCTTGCCAAAATCCCCTGCCACCTCCCTGTAGAGCCTGAGCTGCGAGCCGATGGTAAAGCCGCAGGCCGGGGTTGGGTCGAAGATGAACAGAATAAGATGTGAAAGCTCTTTGAGGGCGAGAACGGCCTGCCTCTCAATAGGGTTCCTCTCTGAGAGCGGACGGTCCAGGAGCCCCGGGGTGTCTATGACCTGCACCCTCCGGTGGCCCCGCTCCATATAGCCCAGGAGTATCCTCTTTGTTGTGAAGGGATAGCTCTCTATCCTGGGCTTTGAGCCGGTGAGCGCCTTTAAAAGGGTGGATTTTCCCACGTTCGGCATACCTGCGATGACCACTGTAAAACCCTCCTTTATGGTGGGAAGCTCCCTGAGCCTTGCGCGGGCGTTGGAGAGGAACTCAAGCTCAGCCCCGATCTTTCCCAGGATTGATGCTGTCTTGCCATAGAAGTCCTTTCGAAGCTCCACAGGCCCGCCCTTTGACATCCTGATCGCCTGTCTCGCCCTCTCCTGGCCGCGCTCGATGTTCCGCCTCGCCCAGGCAACCCTGTCAAGGCTCTTTGTGATGCCCTCCATCCCGATCACGATGTCCACGAGCTGGCGGTAAAAGGGAGGCGATTCATTGATCATCTCCCCAAGCCTTTCCAGCCTTGACAGATACCCTGTGATATACCGGGCTGATTCTCTGACCCTTCGCTCCTCTGCCCGTTTTCTGCGGAGGAGCCTGTTCCGTGCCTGCACCTTCCCGGCCTCTTTGGAGGCGCGCCTGAAGGCGATGTCCAGAAGCTTCTCTGGCGTGTGGACTGGCGGGATCTTGCGGAGGTCCATGATAAAGATTTATAAGGTACGATAGTTATATATAATGATGGATTCTCAGATTTATATATAAAAATAGGTGATTCCATATGAAGCTTACCACTGTTCAGAGGGAGATCCTACAGGCGCTGATAGACCTCCATCACACGACCAGAGGGGCGGTTCAGGGAAAGGACATAGCTGAGAAGCTGAGCCGCCACCCCGGGACAATAAGGAACCAGATGGTGGCCCTGCGCGCATTGGGGCTTGTGGAGGGCATCTCAGGACCCCGCGGCGGGTACTTCCCCAGGTCAGAGGCCTTCACAGCCCTTGACATGGAGGAGCTAAAAGAAGAGGTTGAGGTGCCCATCTACCTCGATAAAAAACCCCTTGAAAAGGTCACAGTTGTGGGCATCGAGCTCACAAGCATATCAGACCCAAAGAAATGCAGGGCCCTTGTCCATGTGAAAGGCACCCTTCAGGCCGTTGACATAGGCGATGTGATCACCCTCGGCCCGACACCGGTGCAGAGGCTTGTGATCAGGGGGAAGGTCCTTGGCAGGGACGACATAAACAACGTCCTCGTCATAAACATCCTTGAGATGCTGGGCATACCAAAGATCAAGATAAAGGAGATCACCACGACAGATGTGAAGACGCTGCGGCCCGAGACAACCGTGAAGGATGCGGCAGAGCTCATAAGCAGAGGCCACTTCAGAGGCGCCCCGGTGGTCGATGGAAAAAAGATCCTCGGCATGGTATCGACCGTTGACATCACAAAGGCCGTTGCAGAGGGCAAGGTGGACGCAAGGGTCGCCGATGTGATGAGCACCACCATCACCACCATAAAAAAGGACGCGCCCCTCATAGAGGCAATAGAGCTCACCGAGCAGAACAATGTGAGCCGGCTCATAGTGGTGAACAACAGAGGCGAGATAGCCGGCATAGTGACAAGGACGGACATCCTATCCAGACTGGCCAGGCTGGCAGAGCAGTACTTCCTATAAAACCCTGACAGGCCCTATCTCCTGCGCCTCTTCAACTCCTCTTCGATCTCGGCTGGTGTGACGCCCTTGTATCCGAGAAGAACAAGGACGTGGAAGAGGAGGTCGGCCACCTCATGGATAAGCTCTCCCCGGTCCTTGATCCTTGCAGCCTCCAAAACCTCGCCTGACTCCTCCTCGATCTTGGCAAGCACCGCATCAAGCCCCCTGTCCACAAGGCCGCATACATAGGAGCCCTCCCTAGGGTTCTCCATCCGATCTTGAATGACCCTGTAGATCTCTTCAAGGATCTCCATCTTCAACCACTCTCTATGATCTCCGCTATCTCCTTGAAGGTGTCCTCCGTCTCCTTCAGATCCTCAAGGGTGTGGATGCCCATCCTGTCAGCTGTCTTCTCAATCCCAAGGGTGATATCCTCGTTCACCGTTATGACATAGGCTGTGAGCGTCTTTATACCGCTCCGGAGCGCTGCCAGAGCCCTGTGATGGCCGTCCACAAGGAGGGTTCTGTTCGCCACCTTCACAACCACAATAGGCTCTGCAAGCCCACGTTTAAGCTCGTATTCCCGCCCTCTCAGCTCATCTGGAGATATCTTGTTCTGCGTAGGACGCAGGTCCTGGACATCGACCTTTGAGACCCTCACAGTTGTCTTGATCCTGTAGAGGTTTTCAATGTATCTGGTGAGCATGTTCACCTTCTCAGGGGTGGCCCTCTCAATATGGGAGCGAAGGATGTCCATGTTGGTGATGATGCCGATAGGCCTTTTATCCTCATCCACCACAGGGAGCTTGGAGTGGCCCTCCCGGAACATCACCCGCGCCGCATCGATGAGCCTTGTCTCGGGATAGGTGACGACAACCCTCTTGGACATGGCATCTGAGACCCTGTCCTTCCTGAAGATCAGGTCCCGCGCCGTTATGATCCCCACAAGCCTCTCGCCAGAGACCACCGGGAAGCTGTCGTGCCCTGTCCTTTCAATGAGCTCCACCACCTCATCAGTGCCCTGATCAGGGCGGACCGTCAGGAGCTCGGTGGTCATGTAATCCTTCACTTTATACTCTTTCATAGACTTCTCCTCAGCAGCTCAAGGGCGGCTTCAAGATGTTTCATACCTTCTTTCACGCAGTCCATGTGGCCGGGCATGAGGTATTCGAACCTCGTGTTTTTTAATCTTTCCAAGGACATGAGCAGCTCTTCTGTGTTCCCCCCTGGCAGGTCTGTCCTGCCGAAGCTCCCGCCTGAGAAGAGGGTGTCGCCTGAGAAGAGATGGCCCCTGCTGCTCACGAGGCAGACGCTTCCCGGCGTGTGGCCCGGTGTGTGAACGACCTCAAGAGAAAGCTCGCCCGTCTCTATGACATCGCCTTCTCTGAGCAGCACATCGGCCTTTGAAGAGGCGCTTTCACCGAAGAGCTCCGAGGTGCCATAGAGCCTGCCGCTTTCCATCTCAGAAGCATCATCCACATGGATCGCCACCTCGGCGTCAAAGAGCCTGTTCCCGCCCACGTGGTCGAAGTGGGCGTGGGTGTTGATTATCAGGTCGATCTCCCCTGCCCATGGTTTCAGCCTTTCTCTGAGACTGTCTGTGGCGCCGGTCCCGGTGTCTATGAGCACCGTCTTCTCATCAACGATCAGATAGCAGTTGGAGTCATAGCCCCTGCCCAAAAGGGTGACTATCTCGGCCAGGCTATCCCCTCCTGTGGCGCAGGGTTATCCCCAGCCCTTTCTCCGCCCTCTCCAGCTCCACACCAGATAACAGGGATCTTCCAACACCAACCACCTCATCCTCATATAAGACCGCCACCTCATCTTTAGGTCTTATAATGGGGTCAGCCCTCTCAATGCCCACTGTGAATATGCTGTTAGTCTCAGGCTTAAAGGACAGCTCCACAGTGTATCTGCCAGAGCCCCGGAGCCGCTCTGCACCCTCCAGACCAAGGGCCAACAGCCCTGCTCTCCGATCCATGGTGGCGATGAGCCTGCCCTCCTCATCACATATCTGCAGCCCTCTGATCTGCGGCGAGCCCCTGAGGAGATGCTCTGAAGCTCCATTCCCGAATTGATAGTTGCACACCGCCTTTATCTGTCTCAGCCTCTGGGGAAGGGGGCGGCGCTCCACGTCTGCAAGCCCTTCTCGCACCAGCCCCTCAAGATCATGGAGGTCATGGGCAACTGAGTCGACACCGGCTTCGCGGTACATCTCCTCATAGGGGCCGCTGCCAAAGCCGATGACAGGAGCCCCTGTCTTCCCCATATAATCCTTCAGCAGGGCGATGACGATCTCCCGCTCCTCTCTGCTCCACACACCTGTCACCGGGACATCGTAATGGGCGGCGGGATACACCTCTTCAAGCTCCCTTGGAACAATTCCGAGAGGAGAGGTCACTATTACCTCGTGGACAAGGGGGTATCTGTCTCCTGCGCCACGCTTTATATGCTGTCTGAATTCCATGTGGCTCTTCGACTTCGAATAGGGTTTGCGGGCGGAGCAGGGGAGCAGGACAGTGAGGCCCACATCCTCTGGCGGCGTGTATCTCTCCATCATCCGCCGATGCCATCTCACGACC
>RFHW01000051.1 GCA_003695745.1 Methanobacteriota archaeon
AGGGCTTGAGGTGATACATGCCACGGCAGATGACTTTGACCAGTACAGGACACAGAAATTCATAGTCATCCTCGGCGGCCCGGACGCCCCTGAAGGGGTTGGCGATATCGTTAGGGACAGCGGCATCCTGAAGATAGACAACGTGGACTACATCCGGGAGAAGGGTCACAGGGCAAGATACGACGGGACGAACCCATGGGGCCTTCTACCGGGTCAGAGGGTGTGGATCCTCGCAGGCTCGGACAGGAACCTGACGAGAGAGGCGCACCTCACATATGGCGGGGCGGTGGCAGAGGAGGTCCTCGCCCTTGCAGCGCCCCCTGCAGAACATCCCTCTGAGCCAGAGCCGGTGGATCCCTGCCCCATGGATGAGAAGAACCCTCTGAACCACACCCTCGGCTTTGAATCTGCAGAGGCGCGGGGCGACGTATACATCTGTCAGGTGGTCTATTCAGAGGGCTCAGAGAACTGGCAGATCAAGCTCTATAACCAGGGAGAGGAGGACATAAACCTCAAGAGATACAAGATCACAGGCACCGGCGACAGATACTACCGGTTCAACGCCTATGTGGAGACGAACATCATCAAGGCCGGGGGTTACTACACCCTCTATGCAGCCGAGATATCCACCTCCACCCTGAGACTGCCGCCTGCAAGGGGTTATCTCACCCTCTCAGACCCCTCTGACAATGTGATAGACAAGGTCGAGTGGGATCTCCTGAGCTAAAGGCGCGCTTCTCCGCCGCAGAACCTCGTTATATACTCTGAGGCTATCTTCGCGGTCTTCTCCATCATCCCCTCTGTGATGCCCGGGACGCCGCAGACGAGTATGAGGGCGTTCTCAGTGTCCAGGGTCACCTTGGTGGCATCAGAATCCCTGTAGGGGTACACGGCGATGGTCTGTTTTTCATCCCTTATGACAGGCTCCTTCCCTGTGAGGCGGATGGGCCTCTCCATCCCTATGCCCGTGAATTCCTCCCCGGCTTCTGCAAAATCCATGGTCAGCCGCCCTGTAAGCCTGTCCCCATCGAAGGCCGCCAGTGCCACGTTGGTCTTTATGGAGGCAAGGTTATATGCGTCCACAAGGGTGTTTATCCTCGGCAGGGGTCTTCCCTTCAGCACCCTGCGGATCAGGGCTTCAGAGGCAGGCCTTGTCTTAGTGGGGTCTATGCCGAGGCGCCAGTAGAAGTCGCGGTACATCCTGATTATGGGCGCGTCTTTAAGTGTCTCGGCGGTGTGGTCTTTCTTTATCTCCTCGGTCACAGTCTCTTTGAACCTTTCAAGCCCCTCCTTCTCTCTTTCCACTGCCACGCCTTTCACGTGGAAGCCTTTCACCACGAGTCCGGGGTACTCTTTTTTTATCCTTTCAGCGATCTCTATCTCCATGTACAAGGGTCTTTTCCGGAGGGTTATAAATTGCTGTCGGTCCACCTTGTATGCGGAAAGCCTTAAATATATGTTTAAACATATATAAATCTTGATATGATGTTCTCCGAGATACTGGGGGCGATAGCCATACTGGCAGGCCTCTATTACATAGGGGTGATAATATCCAGATGCATAATCCTCTCAGCCCGCAGGATGGAGGTGGAGATAGCGGAGAAAGAGGTGAAGATAAAAGAGGAGCAGCTGCGGCTTCTTGAGGGAGAGGTGAGGGAGCTCGAGCTCATAGAAGGGGATGAGGAAGAGCTCAAAGAAGAGGCAAAGAGGATCACCAAAGAGAAGCTTGAGGTCATCGTTGGCGGGAGGCTTGAGCCACAGAACAGGTGGTGACAGCTCCCGCCGTTCCCCTCCAGATCAAAACACCTATATGGCCCGGGCAATAGCTCCAGATAACTCCCTGAACTCCTCCTCTGAGAGCTCCACCGTGGGCGTGACAAACCTCACATCATCCCCCCTGCTCCGCGGCACCACATGGATGTGGAAGTGAGGGACCACCTGCCCGGCAACCTCACCCTGGTTCACAAAGATGTTGAGACCCTCAGGCCCAAGGGCCCTCTCAACCCCCCTGACAACCTTCTGCAGGGCCAGCGCCACCCCCGCCGCCTCCTGGGCCGACAGCTCCGTAACCTTCGAGGCATGTGCCCGGGATATGACAAGGGTGTGCCCCCTTGCAATGGGGTTTATGTCCAGAAAGGCATAGGCCCCCTCATCCTCATAGACCCTGTAAGAAGGGATCTCACCCGCTATTATCTTGCAGAAGACACATTCCAACGGTCATCACCTCCATAGGCTGTGTAGACTGATATGCACCTTTCCAAGGCTGCCGCCGTAGTTCGCAGCCGATATCCTCCTCACACCCCCCACCTGACAGGCCGCCTCCACACCTTTTCTCATCGCCTCCCGCACAGCATCCTCAGAGACGCCGTCCACAACGATCTCTGCTATGGCGCCAACCCCCTCAGGCACCCTGCTCCCCTGAACCCTGTCTCGCAGCGATGGACAGTAAAGCTCGTTGGTGGTGGCCTTCATGAACCTGTATTTCCTGGAGCCAACCTTTGAGCCTGAGGCGCAGACACCGCCAGGGAAGGACGTGATAACCCCCTCCAGCCCTGCTATGGCCTCTGAGGCCTTGAGAGACGCCTCCAGGGTCTCCTCAGGACCCCTGCCCATGACAAGGAAGTTCCCGCCCATCACCCCTGAGCCCACGCCCAGCTCCTCCTCAATGAGGAACTCCCCAGCCATCACAGGTATGGAGACCATCTGCCGGCCCCCCACATCCCGATAGGACTCATAGCCATCTGCGAAGAAACGCATCTTCCTCCCCACATCCACCTTCTCACACACACCCTGGCACCAGTCGAAGACGGCCGTTGTGGGCGCGGTGAGGATGCACTGGCCGATCCTGCCAAGGAGCTCGTGGAGCATGTGCTTCTTCCCGGTCCAGACCTGCAGAACAGCCCCCGGACGCCTGTCAGGGGTCTCCCCCCCTGTCAGATATCTCTCGACACCGGCCTCGGCGCTGCAGCCGATAACAGAGGTCCCGTATCCTGTTGCGGCCGTTGCAGCGAACCTCACCCACTCTTCGCTTGCAGCTGTCACAAGGAAACGGGAGTAGCTGCCGTTGAAGGCCTCTGCAAAGGCATCCTCGATGACTACACCGTTGATCTCCATAGGCCCTTGGTTCAGGAGAAGGTTTCATCCCAGCGCTCATCCACATAGCGCTGTATCTCGTCGATCCTCTCATCTGTGAGATGGCGGAATCGCTTCTGCATCTTCAGGAACTCCCGCACAGGCACCTTCCTGGTAGGCCTGTATGTGACGCGGGGAACTCCATTCTCGATCTCATAGAGCACTATCATGCCTGTGTCCACGGCAAGCCTCCCTATCTCAATGGACTTTGCAGGGTCGCTACCCCAGCCTGTGGGACAGGGGGCATAGACCTGGATATATGCAGGCCCCTCTATGGAGGCTGCCTTCCTCACCTTCTCCATATAGTCCAGCGGAAGGGACACAGAGGCCGTTGCCACATAGGGCACACCGTGGGCCGCTATGATATGGGGCATGTCCTTTTTAGGCCGGTTCTCGCCAAAGGAGAGCTTGCCCGGCGGCGAGGTGGTGGTGGACGCCCCGTAGGGTGTTGAGCCTGAGCGCTGGACGCCTGTGTTCATATAGGCCTCGTTGTCATAGCAGATATAGGTTATATCATGACCCCGCTCCATGGCCCCGCTCAACGCCTGCAGCCCTATGTCGAAGGTGCCGCCGTCGCCGCCGAAGGCGACCACGTTCACACCCTTCTTGCGGCCCAGCGCCTTCAGCGCGGCTTCAACGCCGCTAGCCGAGGCAGCGGAGTTCTCAAAGGCCTGATGTATCCAGGGCACGCGCCAGGCGATCTCAGGATAGGGGCTGGAGACCACCTCCATGCACCCCGTGGCATTCGTGGCTATGGTGTTGGGGCCCAATGCCTTCAGGGCATATCTGATGGCCAGGGTCCCGCCGCATCCGGCGCAGGCACGATGCCCTGAGGCGAAGAGCTCCTCATCAGGCACCTCCCTCACGTTCTCCTTGAACTTCCAGCACCGGTTCGCGATCAGGTGCGTTTCACACTTCTGTCTGCATCTTACATAGCTCGGCACATCAACAGCAACTTCCATATCTTCACCGCCCTATCCTTATATGCTTAACCATTATAAACATTTCCAACCATAGTTATCTTATGAATTACAAACAGATCATCGTTGTGAGGACGGACCTGAAGATGAGCCCGGGGAAGATGGCGGCTCAGGTGGCGCATGCCTCGCTGTCAGCGGCAGAGGAGGCTGCGGCGCGCTGGCAGGACTGGTACAGGGCTTGGAAGGCCGAGGGGCAGAAGAAGGTGGTGGTGAAGGCCGCCTCCGAGGACGAGATAATCGAGCTTTATAACCGGGCGAGGGCAGGTGACGTGCCATGCTATATTGTTAATGATGCGGGCCTCACCGAGCTGCCTCCCGGGACGACGACAACCCTGGGCATCGGGCCGGGGCCCAATGAGGTCATCGACAGGTTCACAGGGCATCTAAAGCTGTTATAGACCTATGCAGAAGTCTGATTTTCCCCTTGAGAGGATGATAGGCATCCACTATTATCTCACCGACACGCCAGGCATGGGAGGTCGTCTGCGCCAGAGCTGCGAGGACTTCAGGGTCACAGAGGTCCCTGTTGAAAAAGAGGAGGAGCCCGATGGCGACTACACCTATTTCACCCTGGAAAAGACAAATTGGGACACTATAAGGGCCCTTTCAGCGCTCTCCAAGGCCCTGGGCGTGTCGCGCAAGCGCTTTGGCTTTGCAGGGACAAAGGACCGCAGGGCCCTGACGAGACAGCAGATAGCGGTGTGGAAGGTGCCTCCTGAGAGGCTGGAGAAGGTGAGCATATCCGGGCTTCGCCTCAGCAGCTTCAGGAGGTGCGGGGAGAGGCTGAACATGGGGGAGCTCCTTGGAAACGAATTTGAGATAACTGTGAGGGAGCCCCTGGTCTGCGATGGAGAGGTGATCGGCGAATGTCAGCGGCAGGTTGCGGAGCGGGGTGTGCCCAATTACTTTGGCTACCAGCGCTTCGGCGTGATCAGGCCAAACACACATGTCATTGGGGAGAGGATCGTGAAAGGTGATGTGGAGGGGGCGGTGATGAGCTATCTCGCAGACCATTATGACGGCGAGCAGGAGGATGCGAGAGAGGCGAGAAAGGCGCTGAAGGAGACGATGGATTTCAAGGCCGCCCTTGAGAGCTTCCCAAGGCGTCTCGGCTATGAGAGGGCGATGCTCGATCACCTTGCCAGACACCCCACCGATTTCGCCGGCGCCCTGCGGAGGCTGCATAAGAAGCTGCGTCAGATGCTTGTCCACGGATACCAGAGCTATCTCTTCAACCTGGTGTTGAGCAGGATCATCGAGGAGGGCATGGACATCCACGGCGTCCAGATACCGCTCTTCGGATACAGGACTGTCCTTTCACAGGGGAGGCAGGGCGAGATTGAAAGAGAGGTTCTGGAGGAGCATGATGTGGAGCTTCAGGACTTCAGGATCCCCATGCTCCCTGAGCTCAGCTCCCGCGGCGCCATGCGGCAGGCGCTGCTTGAGCCCGATGTGAGATACCGCCAGAACAGGGACGGCTCATTTACATTCCGCTTCTTCCTCTCCAAGGGGAACTACGCCACCATGGTGATGCGCGAGTTCATGAAGACAGACCCAGTGAATTACTGAGACATAGGCCTATCATTTGATGATCTCAGCGTTTTCCAGGCCTTTAAAATGGGGGTCGCCGGTGACTATTTTCGCTTCAAAGGCCTTGGCCGTGGCCGCGATTATGGCGTCTGCCATGGGCAGCCCATGGCTCAGGCTTCTCTCTGCAGCCTCCAGGGCGAGCCGCTCATCCAGCGAGACCACGGTGGTGTAGGCGGAGATATATGCATAGGCCTCCAGCGCCTTGTCCTCAGATAGCTCGCTCTTCATCTTCTTGTACACCTCATAGAGGACGATGGTGGGGGTGTAATATCCCTTCTTATCGGCCTTCTCGATGTATCTGCCGTAGCTCTCGGCAAGGGGCCCGTCACCGAAGTATTCGATCCACCCGTAGGAGTCAATCAAAACGTTCACTTTCATCCCTCAATCCTTTGGTGGACAGGCCCCTGGCAAGCCCCCTTGTCTTCCTGATGTCCCCGATGGGTATGAGGCGGACGATCCCGTCCTTTTCAACTATCACCATCTGCTCGCCGGGCTTTATCTTCAACACCTTTCGGATGGACTTTGGTATGACAACCTGATATTTTGGGGATACCTTAACAGTTTCCATATGCTCACTGTAATACACTTTCATTATCGATGTATAAATAGTTTTACATCAGTTGCCGCTGTTTCAAAGGACTCATGAAGACAGACCCAGTGAACTATTGAGAAGGCCTAGATCTCTCCCCACTTCTCCAGCGCAAGGGCAAGCTCTCTGTGGTCCCTGGCATATTCTTTGAGCGGGGTTTTTTGGAGACATGCCTCCACGGCCTGTCTCATGGCAAGGGCTCCTGCGGCTGTGCCTTCGGGGTGGCCGTGGATGCCGCCCCCTGCCTGACATACAAAGTCCCTGCCGAAGAAACGGTTCATCTCAGGCACCAATCCAGGGTAGACGCCGCCTGATGCCACTGGGAGCACCGGCCGGATGCCGTGCATCTCCTCTGTGCACGCCTCTATGTTCTCTGCCACCTCCTCCTTGCCTTCGGTCATCTTGCCAACTGCGGCGCCCACATGGAGCTGGTCCACGCCGATGAGGCGGGAGATCTTGGCGATGACTGGCATGGCGATGCCGTGGCGCGGGCTCTTCGTGAGCGCGGCGTGGCCGGCGCGGTGGGCATGTATTACAAGCTTGAAGTCCTGGTCCCGCAGCGTCTGAAGCGCGCTCCACCCCGCGGTGAGGATGTCCACCATGAGATACCTGCCGCCCTGCTCCTCGATGAACTCGGCCCGCCTGAGCATGGTCTCGGTCTCAGACGTCACATTCGCCATGTACACCTTCCGCTCGCCCGTCTCCTCCTCGGCCCTGTCCCTTGCCTCAAGGGTCTTTACCACCCGGTCCTCAAAGGGGTTGAATGATTGGCCTGCGAGGTTCTCATCGTCCTTCACGATGTCGCAGCCCCCTCTCCACGCCTCATAGGCCACCTCGGCATGGTCCGCTGTGTTAAGACCGAGCTTGGGCTTCACGATGGTCCCGATCAGGGGCCGGTCCCTCACTCCAAGGAGGCTTCGCACACCCTGTATCCCGTATGCCGGGCCTTTGAAGGAGGCGGCAAGCTTCCGGGGAAAGATGATGTCATTCAACCTGAGGTTGGTGACCTCCTTCAGGCCGAATACGTTGCCTGCCACGCTTGAGAGGATGTTGGGCATGTTGCCGGGCTCGAAAAGCCCGATGGGATAGGCGATCCCTATCTCCGGGCCGTTGATCTCAAAGACGGTGGCATGGAGCCTTTCCACATAGGATTTGAAGGTGGATATCTCTGTCCACGTCCCCACCGAGCTCTCGGCAGCCACGCCGCCTGCGGCCTTTTCAAAGGGCATCCCATCCACCTCAAGGTGGAACCTGCAGATGAGGTCGTCCTCCCCCGGCGTATATCCTAGGTCAAGGAAATCCTCGTATCTCAATGTCCTGCCACCTCTTCCAATCGCTCAACGTCAGCGCTTCAGGCTTATAACCCTTTTATTGAGCCCCTCCACTATCTCGTCTGCACAGCTCAGGAGGTCCCAATCCTCGGCCGTCACATGGAAAAGCCCTTTGTTTGTCCTGAGCCTTGCCCTGATGCCCCACCTCCTTCTGCCGCCTTTCATCTGGTTTTCCACATGGAGGCTCAGGCTCTCAGCCCTTATCCAGTTGAACCGGCCCATCTTCTCCATGAATCTCTCTATCTTTGAATAAAGGGTGGTGCGGGTGAACGGATCGCCTCTCTCAAGGCCGGTGACATCTACAGACATCTCTCTGCCCTGCTCCAGCCCGATAAGCCTTTTCAGCACATCATACTGGGTGATAACGCCCAGAGGACGTCCTGCCCTGTCCGCCACAACAGACATATATGGGTTCACCCTGATCATCGCCTCACAGACATCTTTCAATGGGTCCTCTCTTTTCACAACAGCGGCCTCTGAGATAAAGGCCCCCACCTCTACCTCCATCCTGTCTTTTTCACCTTCCAGATCGCCTTCAGCGCCGCTTTCCCTTTTGAACCACACAGCCCTGCTTATGTCCTCGATAAGCACAGAGCCGGCTATCCTGCCATGCCTGTCCACGACCGGCGCCGCCACTTCACCAAGCCCAAGCATCAGCTCAACGGCCCTGCCTATGCTGTCCCTCTCAGAAAGGACCTCAGGCTCCTCTGACATGACATCCCCTGCCTTCACATCCCCTGTTCCATGGAGCTTTGCAGCCGCTCCAATGACATCTGTCCTTGAGATTATGCCTGTGAGGGTTCCATCGTCGTCCATCACCGGCAGGGCCCGGAAGCCTGTTTCAAGCATGACCTGTGCAGCCTCAAAGATGCTTCTGTCACCTTCTATCCGGGGCGGCGCCACCATCAGCTTCCCTATCTTCGTGGTGATGGGAACATGCTTCTTTCGCAGCAGACCGTCAAAGCTGAAATAGCCCACAAGCCTGCCCTGCCTGTCAACAACCGGCATCTCATGGAGGGAGTGAGCTGACATCCTTGCAATGACCGTGGAAAGGAGGTCCTCAGGCGCAGAGGTGACAACATCCCTGCTCATCAGCTCTGAAACCTTCAAAGAATCTTTCTTCTCCCCCTCATAGATGGTATGCGCTTCCACAATATTATTTATATGGCCTGCCGCATACATATATTTATCGATGTAAGTGGATGGCGGTTTCCTGGGCCAAGCTTTTTTAATCCCATCCAAGGGATAGGGTATCATGGACTATGAGTTCCTTGATTTCACCTCAGACGTCCTGTTCCGCGCCTACGGAAGGGATGAAAAGGAGCTTCTGGTCAACGCCGCAAAGGCCATGTTCTCGGTCATATGCGAGATAGGCTCGGTGAGGCCGGTGAGAACGGTGGAGATCGCCTGCAGCGGCGCAAGCCTCGAAGAGCTCCTCTATGAGTGGCTCAGCACGCTCCTCACCGAGTCAGAGATCGAGGAGATGTTCTTTTCAGAATTCCATATTGACGTGATTGAAGAGAGAGATAATATGCTCAGCCTGCGGGGCCGGGCGCTGGGCGAGGACGCCACCGTTGAGAAAGGCGCAACCCTTGTAAAGGGGGTCACATATTATCAGCTGAAGGTTGAAAAGAGGGACGGCGGCTATGCGGCCACCGTGTCCCTCGACATATGAGAGAGGCTGGTTCCAGATGAAGGAGAAGCTGAAAAGTGTTGGCAAAAACAGATGGGAGATACCGATAGGGTCCAGAACAAAGGAGCCGAGGATGCGTGTCCCTGGCAGGATCATCGGGAGCCAAAAGATCATAGAGTGGGCAGAGGACGCCGCCATTGAGCAGCTCACCAACGTGGCCACCCTGCCCGGGATCGTCAGATACACCGTCGGCATGCCCGATATCCACTGGGGATACGGATTGCCCATGGGAGCGGTCTCTGCCTTTGACGAGGAGGAAGGCATCATCTCAGCAGGGATGACTGGCTTCGACATAAACTGCGGCATCAGGATGATCAAGACCAACATGTCCTATGAGGAGGTGAGGCCACGTATAAAGGAGCTCATAAACGCCCTGTTCAGGAACGTCCCTTCAGGCGTCGGGTCCAAGAGCAGGCTCAGGCTCACACCGGGGGAGCTTGAGGAGGTGATGACCAGAGGCGCGGAGTGGGCCGTGGAAAAGGGATTCGGAACGAGAGAGGATCTGCTCCATCTGGAGGAGGGCGGTGTGATGGAAGGCGCAGACCCGGAGAAGGTCTCGCCAGAGGCCAAGAAGCGGGGGATGCCCCAGGCCGGCACCCTCGGCGCAGGCAACCACTTCCTCGAGATCCAGAGGGTTGAGGAGCTCTATGACGCCAAGAGGGCCGAGGCATACGGCCTGGTCAAGGACAACATCGTCATCATGCTTCACTGCGGCTCCCGTGGCTTTGGACATCAGATCGCGACAGACTACCTCCGCATACTCGACCGGGCCGTGAAGAAATACGGGATCGCGCTCCCCGATCATCAGCTTGTCTGCGCACCAGCCACGTCACAGGAGGGGCAGGATTATTTTGCGGCCATGAAGGCGGGTGTGAACTACGCCTTTGCGAACAGACAGGTGATGACCCATCGCATAAGGGAGAGCTTTGAGGAGGTGTTCAAAAGGGACTGGCAGGACCTTGGGATGGACGTCCTCTACGATGTGTGCCACAACATCTGCAAGTACGAGGAGCACATTGTAGACGGCGAGAAACGCAACCTCTATGTCCACCGGAAAGGCGCCACAAGGGCCTTCCCGCCAGGACACAAAGACGTGCCTGCAGCATACAGGAGCGTGGGCCAGCCGGTCCTCATTGCAGGGTCCATGGGCACAGCATCCTATGTGCTTTCCGGCACAGAGCAGGCGATGATGGAGACCTTCGGCTCCACATGCCACGGCGCAGGCAGGGCCATGAGCAGGAAGAAGGCGATAAAGAGCTGGCATGGAGATGAGATCCGCCGCAGCCTTGAAAAGGAGGGCATGCTGGTGGTCGCCACAAGCCCGAAGGTGATTGCCGAGGAGGCCCCGGCGGCATATAAGGATGTGGACGAGGTCGTTGAGTCGGTGCACGCTGCAGGCATCAGCCTCAAGGTGGCAAGGCTCGTGCCCCTTGCCGTTGCAAAGGGATAGCCGCCCAGCCCCGGTTCCATCTCTGTCCTTCACCCCGCAAGGAGACCTCAACTTTTATAAACCATGAAAACAAAAGATTATATGCCTATGGGGGGAGCGTATTTCCCACATACCTCAAAACACGTTTTTTCCACCCACCACCCCATAGGCAATCTTTAAAACCACGCCATTAAATCTGGACAGTTAAAGGCTGATGCTCTCAAGCAGCTCCTGCCCGCCTAGGCTGAGCAGCTTTTCCGCAACCTCCCTTCCAACCCTGTCGGGGTCGCTGCCCCGTGCCTCTGCAGTGATCTTTCTTTTGCCGTCCTGTGAGAGCATGACGCCCCTGAGATGGACCGCTCCGTCAGCGAGCTTTGACTCGGCGCCCAGCGGTATCTGGCAGCCGCCGCCCACGCCCCGCAGCAGGCTGCGCTCAGCCGTGACCTGCTTCATCGTGGCACCGTGGTTTATGGAGCCAAGGAGCTCTATGAGCTCTGAGTCCTCTCTGGCGACCACTGCAATCGCGCCCTGCCCCACAGTGGGCGTGAATATCTCGATGGGCAGGGTCTCTTTGATATGTCCTTCAAATCCAAGCCGCTTGAGCCCTGCCTTCGCCATGATGATGGCGTCATACTGGCCTTCCTGAAGCTTCCTGAGCCGGGTGTCCACATTGCCCCTGAGGTCCTTCACAACGATGTCAGGCCGGTGGTTCTTCATCTGGGCTATCCGCCTGAGGCTTGAAGTCCCCACCACAGCGCCTTTGGGCAGCTCATCCAAGGTGTACTTTGAAATCAACGCATCATTCGTCTCCTCCCTCTCAGGCACAGCGGCGATGACAAGCCCCTCCGGAAGGTCCACAGGCACGTCCTTCATGCTGTGCACCGCAAAATCCACCCTGCCATCGAGCACGGCGTCGTCAAGCTCCTTTACAAAAAGGCCTTTGCCGCCGATCTTCGCCAGCGGCACGTCTGTTATCTTGTCGCCCGTGGTCTTGATGCGCTTCTTCTCATACTCAAGCCCGTGCTTCTCCTTCAGGAGCCTGCCGATGTGGTCTGTCTGCCAGAGTGCGAGGCGCGAGCCCCGCGTCCCGATAACAACCTTCATAGGACCGTCCTCAGGGCAGACTCCATCTCCACAAGGGTCCGCTCAATGTCCTCTTCTCTGTGGGCCGTTGAGATGAAGTTGCACTCATACTGCGAGGGCGGGAGGAAAACGCCTTTTTTGAGGAGCTCCTGCTGATACCTGAGGAAGAGTTCCTTGTCAGCCCGGAGCGCGGACTGGTAGTCTGTCACCTCCTCGCCTGTGAAGTACATCTGGTACATGCTGGCAACGCCGTAGACCCGGGTGTCTATGCCGAGGTCCTCTGAGATGTCACGCAGACCTTTACGCATATAGCCGCCGGTCTTTTCAAGGGCTTCATAGACGCCGGGCCTCTCAAGCTCGCCGATGGCCGCAAGCCCTGCAGTCATGGACAGGGGGTTGCCGTTGAATGTGCCGGCCTGATAGACCTCCCCCACAGGCGCCATGTGCTCCATCACATCCCGTGTTGAGGCGATGCAGCCGATGGGCAGGCCGCCGCCAAGGATCTTCCCCAGCGTCGTAATATCTGGCTTCACGCCGTAATACCCTTGGGCGCCGCCGAGGCCGAGGCGAAAACCTGTTATCACCTCGTCGAATATCAACAGCACTTCGTGCTCCTTTGTGATCTTTCGCAGGAACCGGAGATAACCGGGTTTTGGCATGACACAGCCTATATTCCCGATGATGGGCTCCAGTATGATGCAGGCAAGGTCGTCCTCCTCTTCCACGATCCGCTCTATCGCCTCCTCGTCGTTGAAGGGCGCAAGGATAGTGTTCTTCGTTGTGTCAGCGGGTATGCCGGCTGAATTGGGAACGCCCTGTGTGGTGGCGCCGCTGCCTGCCTTGACAAGCACATAGTCATGGGCTCCGTGAAAGGCGCCTTCGAACTTGACGAACCTGTTTTTGCCTGTCACGCCCCGTGCAAGGCGGATCGCGCCCATCGTCGCCTCTGTGCCGGTGTTAACAAAGCGCACCATCTCCGCAGAAGGGACGTGTTTTGCGATCTTCCGTGCGAAGTCGATCTCCAGCTCTGTCGGGGCGCCATAGAGCGTGCCCTTTTCAAGCTGCGCTGCCACGGCATCAACCACAGCCGGGTTTGCATGGCCGAGTATGAGCGGCCCGTAGCCGAGGCAGTAGTCGATGTAGGAGCGCCCGTCCGCATCATAGAGCCGGCAGCCCTCAGCCCGCTCCACAAAGAAGGGATAGGGCTTCATCGCCCGGACAGGCGAGTTCACACCGCCTACAAGCACCTTCCTGGAATCTTCAAAAAGCCTTTGCGACCGATCCATGCATATCAACTCCTCAATAAAGCCACTTAAGCTAAATCCAGTTACTATCCCACTCCTAAATCCAGCTATAATATATAGATTTTCCGCAGAATCCGCATTTCATGCCAGAAGGGCCTGGGCAAGGTCCCGGAAGGCCTTGCTTGCAGGGGAGTTCGGGGTTTCAACTACAACTGGGGTCCGCTTCTCCACGCCGCGGTAGACCTTGATGTCGGCCGGGATCCTGGCGATGACAGGGAGGTTGAGGCTGTCCTCCACCTCCTTTGCGCTCATCTCCTCCTCTGAGCGCTCTGCCTTGTTCAGGACAACACCTTTTATGGGCACGCCAAGGTCTCTTGCAAGCCGCACCGTGACAAGATTGGATGTGACTATCTGGAGCCATGGGTTGGTGACGATGAGAAGCTCGTCAGAGGCCTTCATGACACCTGTTGTCTCCACATCGGCATGGGGATGTGAATCTATGAGTATGATGTCATATCGCCCCTTCACCTCATCCACTATGTCCTTCAGCCGGGATATGTCAACCCTTTTATCTGCAAAGGATCCGGGGATGATGTTGAGCCCGGTCCCGCTGTGTGTGTATGTGGCATGTGCAGCAGGCGCTTCTCCGGCCAGGATGTTCAGAAGAGACAGGGGAAGGTGGAGCATGTCCAGATAGAGGTGGAGGTTGGGCACCTCGAGGTTTGCGTCTATGGCAAGGACCTTCTTCTTAAAATCCCTTGAAAGGACTGCTCCCAGATTGGCTGTTACCGTGGTCTTGCCAACCCCGCCTTTTGCCGAGACGATGCCATATGCCTTTGCCATTTCTCTACTCCCTCTTGAAAATCTCGTCCTGCAGCCTGTGCACCGCTGAGACGAGCTCTTCCCTGTACATCACTTTCTTTTTCCTGCCCCTATATATACGCCTTCCGTAATAGGCGATCACCGCGAGAAGGGCGACTAAGAGGAGCCACAGGAGCCAGAGCATCAGCGGGGATTCTGCAGGGGGCTCGCGCACAAACAGTGAAAGGTCCTTTGTTACGGCGGTGTCCTGATAGCTCAGCCTCAGCGTGGCGCCATAGACGCCGAGGGTGGTCTCCTCAGGAGGTGTTATGGTGAAGTTGAAGACCTCTTTAGAGGATGGGGCAAATACATATATGACCTTCTCAGGCTCAACAGCCCAGCCAGTGGGAGGCTCAACAAGGAGGGTCGTGTTAACAGATGCCGCCCCTTTGTTCGATACCGTCACCGAGAGGGTGCCTGATTCCCCCGGTGACAGGGTCGATGCCTCCGCCTTGGAGATCTCCACATCCTCCCGTGGGCGTGTTATGGTGTAGAATATGTTGAGCTGCCTGAGAGGCCAGTTCACATAGGGCGTGTACTCGTTCAATGCCACAGGCACCTCATAGTCTATGGTCCGGGTCTCATAGAAATCCAGATCCTCAAGGGCCCATTTGATGACAGGGTCGGCCTCTATGACCTCTGACGGTGGCACGCCGAAATCCACCTGATTGACATGGGAGGCGATCTCCTTGGGTATGTCCTCCACCACCTCAAGCCTTTTTATGAAGCGCCCTGTGTTCTCAATCCTGAGGGAGATGG
>RFHW01000052.1 GCA_003695745.1 Methanobacteriota archaeon
CAAAGAAAAGCTGCAGTGGGGTCGCTGAGATTCGAACTCAGGTCCATGCGTCCCGAACGCACGAGGATGGTCCAGGCTACCCTACGACCCCTGTTGTGTGGGTTTTTTGCCTATGGCAGCGGTGGCATAAAAACCTTATTTCGACGATTGTCGTAATTGGCTACGTTTTTAAGCGAAAGAGTTATATAGATGCACCTGGATGGATGAGCCGGTGGTCACTTGGACATGGTAGATGAGCTATCCACAAGAATCGCTGGAGAGATATCCCTCTCAGAGAACCCCTCGAAGACGATGAAAAAATGGAGGGAGATATTCGGCCTGAGCCAGACCGAGCTTGCAAGATACATCCATATAACGCCTTCCGTTGTGAGCGACTACGAATCAGGGCGGCGCAAGGCCCCGGGCGCAAACACCATAAAAAGGTTCGTGGCCGGGATAATGAAGGCCGATGCGGAGCGGGGCTATCCGGTGGTGAAAAGCTACAGGACGATGCTCACCTCCTTGGACGACGACGGGCCTGTTGTGGACATGCAGGATTTCAAGATGCCCCTGAGCGCAGCCGAGCTCTGCCACGCCATAGAAGGGGACATGGTGGCCAACAGGGACAAAGGAAGCACCGCGGTCTACGGCTACACGGTGGTGGACAGCATAAAGGCGATCCTGGAGCTCTCCTCCGATGACTTCCTGAACCTCTATGGAACGACCTCACAGAGGGCCCTTATATTCACAAAAGTTTCATATGGCAGGAGCCCCCTTATTGCAGTGCGGGTATCACGGATCAAACCTGGAGTTGTGGTTATGCACGGTATCGACAAGATAGATGACCTTGGCATGAGGATCGCTGAGAGGGAGAGAATACCTGTCATACTCACTGTTATGGAGCAGAAAAGGCTCCTTGAAAGGCTCAGGGGGTGCGGCCGCTGACCGTTGGGATATGCGGATACGGCGTCTACATCCCAAGGCTCAGGATCAGGGCGGAGGAAATAGCCCGTATCTGGGGCGGCGACGGCGAGAAGATAAAAAAAGGCCTCCTCATAGAGGAGAAGGCGGTGGCAGACTTCGACGAGGACACGGCAACCATAGCCACAGAGGCGGCAAGGAACGCCTTGAAGATGGCAGGGATAGAGCCGGCAGCGGTAGGCGCGATCTATGTGGGGTCTGAAAGCCATCCCTATGCGGTGAAGCCCACGGCAACCATTGTAGCTGAAGCTATTGAGGCGGCGCCGGTGATGACAGCCGCCGACTATGAGTTCGCATGTAAGGCCGGGACCGCAGCTATCCAGACCTGCATGGGGCTTGTGGGCTCCGGCATGATCGAATACGGCCTTGCCATCGGCGCCGACACCGCGCAGGGAGCGCCGGGAGATGCGCTGGAGTACACCGCCGCATCTGGAGGCGCCGCCTATCTCATAGGGAAGAAAGGGCTGATAGCTGAGATCGAGGACACCTATTCTGTGACCACCGACACGCCTGATTTCTGGCGCAGGGAGGGCGAGCCCTACCCAAGGCACGGCGGAAGGTTCACAGGCTCCCCAGCCTATTTCAAGCACGTCCTGAGCGCGACGCTGGGCCTCATGAAAAAGATCGGTGCAGCGCCCGAGGACTTTGACCATGCCGTCTTCCACCAGCCCAATGGAAAGTTCCCGAGGAACGCTGCCAAAAACCTCGGCTTCACCGACAGACAGCTGAAAGAGGGCATACTGGTGGACAGAATAGGGAACACCTATTCAGGCTCCTCTCTCCTCGGCCTTGCGCGGGTCCTTGACGTTGCAAAGCCGGGTGAGCGGATACTTGTAACCGCCTTCGGGTCTGGCGCCGGCAGCGATTCCTTCAGCATAAGGGTGACTGAGGAGATAGAGAAAAGGCGGGGGCGCGCCCCTGCTGTGGAGACCTATATAAGCGACAGGCGATACATCGACTACGGCACCTATGTGAAGCTCAGAAGGAAGATAAAGGTGGCTGAATGAAGATGAACAAGGTAGCGGTCATAGGTGTGGGCCTCACAAAGTTCGGAGAGCTCTGGGACCAGTCCTTCTCAGACCTCTTTGTGGAGGCAGGGGCAAATGCCATTGTGGACGCAGGTATAGACGGCAAGGACATAGACGCCATATACCTTGGCAACATGTCAGGCGGCCGCTTTATCGAGCAGGAGCACATGGCATCCCTCATCTCTGATCAGGCAGGGCTCAACCCCGCGCCAGCAACCCGCATTGAAGCTGCCTGCGCGTCAGGCGGCCTCGCGGTGCGGCAGGGGGTCATAGCGGTGGCCTCAGGCATGCATGACGTTGTGGTGGTGGGCGGTGTTGAGAAGATGACAGACATAACATCAGAGAGGGTGACACAGACCCTTATCACCGCGGCAGATCAGGAGTGGGAGGCCTTCCTTGGGATGACCTTCCCAGGTGTCTATGCATTGATCGCCCGGAGGCATATGCATGAGTTCGGTACCACGAGGGAGCAGCTTGCAGCGGTGTCTGTGAAGAACCATGCCAATGCAAAGGACAACCCCCATGCCCAGTTCAGGTTCGACGTCACCGTCGAGCAGGTTCTTGGCTCCACCATGGTCGCCGACCCCCTCACCCTCCTTGACTGCTCGCCCATCACAGACGGGGCCGCATGCATCGTCCTTGCATCGCCGGAAAAGGCAAAGGAGTTCACCGACTCCCCTGTGTATATAACCGGCGCTGGGCAGGCCACAAGCACAATTGCCCTCCACGACAGGGAGCGGATCACCGTCTCAGATGCGACCATCAACGCAGCGAAGGCCGCCTACAAGATGGCCGGTAAAGGCCCTGAGGACATCGACGTTGCCGAGGTGCACGACTGCTTCACCATAGCAGAGCTTCTGGCAATCGAGGGGCTTGGCTTCTGCGAGATTGGAGAGGGAGGGCCCTTCACAGAGGAGGGGTCCACGGCGAGAGGCGGGAAGATCTCTGTGAACACCTCAGGCGGTCTGAAGGCAAAGGGCCATCCAGTGGGGGCCACCGGCGTGGCTCAGGTGGTGGAGGTGGTCCTGCAGCTGCGGGGCGAGGCAGGGAAAAGACAGGTGGACGCGGATGTGGGGCTCACGCACAACGTAGGCGGGAGCGGCGGGACCGCTGCCGTCCATATACTGGAGAAATGACCATGGGCGCGCCGAGATTCTGGAGGAAAACGCAGAGCAGATACAACCTCTATGGTGTGAAATGCAAAAGCTGCAACGCCACATATTTCCCGCCGAGGAAGATATGCCCCTCCTGCAGGAGGGCCTCAAAGCTGGAGGATGTGAAGCTCACACCGAAAGGCGAGGTCCTCACATACACGGTCATACGCTCGGCGCCAGAGGGCTTTGAGAGGCAGACGCCCTATATCATGGCCATAGTCAAGCTCGATGAGGGGCCGATGGTGACCACCCAGATCGTGGACTGCGAGCCTGATGAGGTCGAGATCGGTATGGCCGTGGAAGGCGTGTTCAGAAAGATCAGGGAATCGGGGAAGGACGGTCCCATATACTATGGATTTAAATTCCGGCCTGCACGGGCGGATAAAGATTTAGCGGTCTGAGTGGCCTGATAAAGGAGCAGACCCTTCAAACCTCTCAGCGCCCGGCCATCTTCTACGCCCTACGGGTCACGTCTTAAGCTCCTTCTGGACCGGATTTTTTGCCTCGCCACATACTGGCAAAGGCTCTGCCGTCACCGTGCAAAACCCGCTTTGGGAAGGGGTGAGCGCGGAGCATCGCCCCTCCCTGTTCAGGAGAGCAGGACGATCATGGAGCCCGCTGTCATTATCAGGGCGCCTGTGAATCTGTCCCTGATGTTTATCTCATGGAAGACGAGGGCTCCGTAGAGGACGCTGAAGAGGATGTTCAGGCGTTTGATGGATATCACGTAGGGGACGATCTCCATGGTGAAGGCCTGGTTCACCGCAACGGCAGATAGGGATATGACGGCGCCTGCCAGCGCGAATCTCCCCATGTTCTCTGCAAAGCCCGCTTTCACATCCTCGCCCCTGACGATGGATATCACCAGGAAGGCCGCTCCGATGAGCAGGGAAAAGGAGGCTGCGGCAAATAGGGGGTCTGAGTTCAAAACCACGATCTTCACAAAATTTGTCTCCACACCCCAGAACAGGGCGACTATGAGCATATACCGTGTGCCCCGGTTTCGAAGGAGCGCCTTGAAGGGGAGGAGAGGATCCTCGCCATCGCCCTCCACCTCTTTGAGGCCGAGAACATAGGAGCCCATGACGATGAGGAGGATCCCAAAGGCCCCGGCCGGTGTGGGCATCTCCCGGAGTATGAGAAAGGAGGTGAACAGGAGGAAGAGCGGTGTGAAGGAGAGCATGGGCATGGACAGGGAGATGTCATGGGACTTGAGGCCCTTGAAATAGAGTATCATTGCCACCACCTCCATCGCGCTTGTGAGGGCCAGATAGGGGTAGAAGCGGCTCCCCAGAACTGGCATGCCCTTCACAGCGGAGGCGATGATGGTGAAGAAGAATGAAAAGAGCGATACGCCGGCGCCGAGGACATAGAAATCCACCCTCTCCAGATAGCTTTTTATCAGCGTGAAATAGGTGGCGTCGAAGAAGGCGGCAACCAGCGAGAGGACAAACCATAACATAATTGCTCAAAAGACCTAATGACGTGGGCGGATTTACCTGGGCCTCTAAATCCTTTTTATCTTGAAGTCCTTCTTAGGCCTTGCAATCCTGGCGAGCAGTGCCTTGAGCTGCTCGTCTGTGATCTTGCCCTTGATCTGTCCTGCCTGGGCCAGCTGGATCAGGAGGAGCTCGACCTGCGTGGCATATTCTGGCCGGGCCATCTTGATCCTTGCAAGCCGCTCCCGCGCCTCAGGTGTGAGAAGCTGTGTCAAGAGCGCCTTGATCTGGGCCTGCGCCTGGGCAAGCTGCTCTTTTTGCGCCTGCTCGGCCTCGGCCTGCGCCTGAAGCTCTGCAAGCCTCTTCCTTCTGAGGGCTTCCAGCTCGTCCATCTGAAATACACCCTCCTCGTCTCAATATCTCTCGAGCTCGGGCATCTTCTTCTTCAGCTCATGGGCGGCTTTGTCGAGTGTGGAGACGCCCTTGGGCGTGAGGACCCTGCCTTTCTTTGTTGTCTTCACCATCCCAAGGGCCTCAAGTTGTGTGAGGGCGTCCTTTATGATCGAGCCGCTTCCCCTCCTCCTCTTCTCAGGCTTCATCCCTCTGTTCTTCTTCCCGCCGTAGAGCCTTGCCAGCCGGGACACGCCGATAGGCCCCTTCTCATAGATCTTCCTGAGCAGGGAGGCGCATCTTATGTACCACCAGTCGCTGTCAAGGGGCTGATGCTCTCTGCTGGCCCCTGTCTTTACATAGCTCACCCACTCCGGGGGTTTTATCTTCTTTGTCTTCTTCAGCTCCTCAGAGACCGATTTTATGAGCTGTGAAGGCGGTACATCATACGCTGTGGTCATTAGAATTCACCTTTTTCACCTTGCTTTTTCCTTTGCCTATATTAAGTTTATCCTTCCGC
>RFHW01000053.1 GCA_003695745.1 Methanobacteriota archaeon
GGCGGCTCAGGGAGATGGGTGATCTCAAAGCCGTATCCCGTTATCCTTGCAAGGTTCCCGAGGCCGCCTCCGGTGATGTTGGCAAGACCATGGACATCCACCTTTTCAAGTGTTTCCATCACCTCCTTCACGTATATCCGGGTAGGTGTTAGGAGCTCCTCTCCAACGGTCTTTTCTCCGAAGACCCTCTCGTCTATGGAATAGTGTTTTAAGAGGACCTTTCGCCCCAGGGTGAGGCCGTTGCTGTGGATGCCGCTGCTCTCAAGGCCGACCACAACGTCGCCGGGCGCGATCTTCGCTCCTGTAATGATCTTATCGACATCAACCAAGCCGACTGCCGTGCCTGCAAGGTCCACGCCCTTTATCATATCAGGGAGTGTGGCCGTCTCGCCGCCAGAGACAGAGATGCCTGCAAGCTCCGCCCCCTTTGCAAGCCCCTTACCGATCTCGCCTGCAACCCTTGGGTCCACCTTCTCAAAGGCGATGTAGTCCACCATGGTGAGGGGCCGGGCGCCTGAGCATATGATGTCGTTCACGTTCATTGCCACAAGATCGATGCCTATGGTGTCAAAACGCCCCATCTCCTCTGCCACCTTTATCTTGCTCCCCACCCCGTCGGTGGCGATGGCCATGGCCTGCCTGTCGTTGAGCCTGATTAGAGAGCAGAAATGGCCCGTGGAGCTGAGGACCTCGCCTGTCTTTCCGGATGGCCTTTTGCCTGTCTTCTTCAACCTGGACAGGACGGCCTGCACGGCCTCTCCTTCAACTTCAATGTCCACACCGGCGCTGGCATAGTCCTTTACCACAGGCTCACCATAGAAGGGATGGGCTGGCAATAGATTTATAGTTATCCCTGTCTAAAGCCTCCCCATGGATCAGGCCGTCTATGAGGAGATTGCAAGGGAGATCCTGGAGGAAGGATGGGATGTGCAGCGGGCAAAGAACAGGGTCTGTCAAAGACACGGCCTTCACCGGCCGCCATCCAACACAGAGATCCTCAACAGCCTTTCGCCTGACAAGAGGGAGCTTCTACTCCATCGCCTCAGGAAAAAACCCGTTCGCACACTCTCAGGCGTAGCTGTTGTGGCTGTGATGACCGACCCTGCTGCCTGCCCCCATGGCAGGTGCCTCTACTGTCCCAGGGGGGATGACGCCCCCCAGAGCTACACAGGGTTTGAGCCCGCCTCCCTCAGGGCAAAGAGAGCGGGATATGACCCCTTTGAGCAGGTCTATGGGAGGCTCAGGCAGCTCCATGTGATCGGGCACAATGTGGAGAAGACAGAGCTCATCGTGATGGGCGGGACCTTCCCTGCCCGTGAGCCGGGGTATCAGGAGTGGTTCATAAAAAGGTCTTTTGACGCTATGAACTCCTTTGGAGCCTCCAGGAGAAAAAGAGCAGGGACCTTGGAAGAGGCGCACAGGCTGAATGAAAAGGCGGCGGTCCGTAACGTGGGGGTCACCGTTGAGACGCGGCCTGACTTTGCAAAGGAAGCCCATGTGGATCGCATGCTCAGGCTTGGGGTTACAAGGGTGGAGCTGGGGGTGCAGACACTCAGGGATGATGTCCTTGAAAAGGCTGGGAGGGGGCATGATGTGGCGGATGTGATAGAGGCCACAAGGATCGTCAAGGACTCGGGTCTGAAGATAGGCTATCACATGATGCCCGGTCTTTTCACAGAGCCCTCGGAGGACCTCCATATGTTCAGGAGACTCTTTGCGGAGCCTGATTTCAGGCCTGACATGCTCAAGATATATCCCACGCTTGTCCTCAGGGGCACAGGGCTATATGAGATGTGGGAGAAGGGCAGATTCAGACCGCTCACCGATGAGGAGTGCATCGACCTCATTGTTGAGATCAAAAAGACGCTTCCCAAGTGGGTGCGCACCATGAGGATCCAGCGGGACATCCCTGCCCAGCTCATCGCTGCAGGCGTTAGAAAGGGCAATCTGGGGGAGCTTGTGCAGGAGCGGCTTGAGCAGGAGGGGGTGAGGTGCAGGTGCATCAGATGCAGGGACATAGGGCATCTTGCATATAAGGAGGGGATCGCGGCAGGCGAGCTTGAAATCCTGGTTGAGGGATATGAGTCCTCCGGGGGCAATGAAATATTCATATCTGCCGAGGACACTGAGAAGGATGCGCTGGCAGGCTATCTGCGCCTGCGCTATCCGTCGGCAGAGGCGCACCGGCCTGAGATGGATCGTGGCACAGCGGTGGTGCGGGAGCTCAAGGTCCTTGGAAGGTCGTTGAGGATAGGGCAGAAAGAGGCAGATGCAGAGCAGCACAGGGGGGTCGGGAAGGGGCTTCTTGAAAGGGCCATGGAAGTGGCGGCAGAAGATGGTCGTGAGAGGATCCTCATAACAAGCGCCGTTGGAACAAGGGAGTACTATGGGAAACTGGGGTTCAGGAGGCTCGGGCCCTATATGGTCAGGGAGCTATAGCTCAAGGTCCTCTCTGGTGAGTATGGTGAAGCCATCCGGCCCGTGCTGCAGCGGGAAGTACTGTGTGGAATAGGCTGTGTTCCTGAGCTTCACAATGCCGATGAAGCGCTCAAGCCTGCTCAATATGGTGCCTGTCCGCTTGAAATCGAGGTGGATGATGCCGTCGCAGAGGAACTCCTCCACGCCGTATTTGCTGAACTTGTCTGTGTTCTGGGTCATCTCAGAGATGAGGAAGCTCGTTGCCTCGGTCTCTCTGAGGGTCTTGAAGAAGTGATAGAGCTCTGTCCGCGGGTTCTCAAGGTCTGTGAGGGCGTAGAGGGCGTCGAGGGAGTCAAGGACCATGAGGTCAAAGCTCTGTTTCTCAAGGCTCTCGATATAGGTCTTGATCCGCGATATCCAGTCGTGCTCGAACTTGAGCTTCTGGAACTTCTTGCTCCTGAGCTTTTTATCAAGGGATGTGTAGTCCTCCACAAGGAGCTTGTCGGTCTTCTCCTTCATTCCAAGGCGCTTCATCTGCTCAGTGAGGCTCCGCACATCCTGCTCCATTGAGATGTACAGGCCGTTGAGCCCGATCTTCACGGCATTGTGGTATAGGATGCTGTATGCGAGGGAGGATTTCATGCTCCCCGGCGTCCCGCTTATGAGGTTCACCGTGCCCACGGGGATGCCGCTTTCGATCTGCTCATCCAGCCCTTTGACAAAGGTCTTTATCCTTCGAGAGCCTGTGTAGACCATTATTCTTAACTGTCACTCCAACGGGCCTTAATATACCTTTCCGTCTTCATCTGATTATCTTGTTGTCCCCTCCCTTGTAAAAGAAGGTTTTTATAGCCGGCGCTCCGCCAGTAGATGGGATGAGGTGCGATGTCCTGATCGTTGGCGGGGGACCTGCAGGCAGCAGCGCAGCCCACGCCTGTGCAGCCGCAGGCCTTGACACCGTTTTGGTGGAGAGGAAGAGCGAGATAGGTGTCCCTGTGAGCTGCTCAGGGGCTATAGGCTCCTACCTCATACCTCTGCTCCCCTTTAAGGTCCCCAAGGAGCTTCTTACATGGAAGATCGAGAGCCTTGACTTTTACGCAGACCATCTGGCCATACGCCGCAGTGGAGGGCCGTGGACAAGCTACGCCATAGACAGGACTGCCTTTGACCTCTGGCTGTCCCGGAGGGCTGTGGACGCAGGCGCAAGGCTCCTTCTCAACACCGGGCTGGTGGACCTGGATATTGGCAGGGACCACATGGCCACGAAGGCAGTGGTGGATAGGGAAGGGCAAAGAGAGGAGATAGAGTTTAAGGTGCTCATAGGTGCGGACGGCACCGATTCCACCGTCCTTGAGCGCCTGGGTGAAAGGGACAGCTCTGCGCGGGTGGGAAGGGCCGTTGTCTATGAGTACAGCGGGGTCAATCTCACCGCCCCCCATTCTGACCAGCTCTACTTCGGCGATTTCTCGCCCGGCGGCTATGCCCATGTATTCCCCCTTTCAGAGGATCGGGCCAACGTGGGCGTCGGAACCATCGTTGAATCGGCGGACATCAATGAGTGTTTCCGCATGTTCCTTGAAATACCGGCTGTACGGGAGCAGCTGAAGGGTGCTGTGAAGGTGAGGGAGAAGAGCGGCAGGGTGCCCTTTGGCCATCTGAGCGACCGCATCCAGTATGGCAACGTCCTTCTTGCCGGCGATGCCGCATCCCAGAACATCAAACCCCTGGTGGAGGGTTTTCTGCCCGCTGTTATCTGCGGGGACATAGCTGGCAAGACCGCTGCAGCCCATCTGAGAAAGGAGGCGCCTCTGGAGAGATATGAGCGGAACATAGCCCTTAAGCTGGGGCCGGTCTTCAGGGAGTCGGACCGCATCATCGGGTTGCTGGAGAGGATAAGCGACGCTCCTAGCGATGCAGGCCATCTCCTCATTGCAGGGCTCTGCAGCAACCTCCTCTCAGCGGATGATGTCGAGGAGCTCGGCGGCGGTGGGCGGGAGGCCGTTGAAAGACGTTTTAGAGAGTGGAGCAAAAGCAGGCTGAAGCAGGGGTTTCTCGGGCTCTATGAGGGTGCTGCCATCGCCTATCTCCATCTTCGAGGTTGGGCAAATAGCAAGATTTATAAACTATGACGTGCAGTTCACACCGGTAGGTGTAAAAATGGGATATCACATCTGGAAGCGGGGAGAGTCCCAGGAGACTGCTCTATATAATCTGCTCCTCAATGTTGGGGCCGCTCTCCTTGTTGCTGTGCTCATGTACCGGGCGGTCTAAAGACAGGATGCCGGTAAAAGGATGTGCTAAAAATAAGACATCCCCTCCCTACAGCCATCATTAAAAAGATGTTTCTATCGGGCAGGGCCTTCTTGGCTCCTTTTCATTTTATGATGATCTTTGAAGCCGTCTCAATGATCTCGTCCACGAGCTTGAGTATCTTGCGGCCCTTGGGCGTGATCTTCGTCTTCTTGCCGTATCTGGTGAGATCGCCCTTGGCAACAAGGATCTCAATGCCGTCGTAGACCTCTGTGAGATCATAGCCCTGGTCCACGAGCTGCTTGCCCCTGTGGAAGTCCCCGTCCTCATGGGTCTTCAATATTATATAGAGTATGTGGGGCTTTATGTTCTGTTCCCAAAGTTTCTTCAAAAGATCGTATACCTCTTTGTCTGTCAACTTCTTCGCCATACTTATACACCTGCAGGGAAGTTATGTTTTCTCTATTTATAAAGCTTTTGCATCAAAAGATTGTCGCCTGAAGTAAAAGGACCATAAATTATATATCCCTGCCACGCAGAGGAGGTAGTATGCGAAGGCCGGCGCTTATCCTCTGTCTCCTGCTGCTCCTCCCGGCGGTTTCAGCTGCGCCCCGGAGCCTCGGATATGGTTTTGAGCCCTCCTACAGCCCGGATGGAAGAGAGATGGTCTATGCCGCTGTGGAGGACGGGGTCCGTGATATCTTCCTCATAGATGAGGCCGGGAGGAGGAGCAGGCTCACATCAGACATCTACTGGGATGGGCAGCCGGTGTTCACAGCAGATGGCAGGGGCGTGGTCTTTGTCTCTGACCGCTCAGGCAAAAGGGAGCTCTGGCAGGTGGATATTGCCACAGGAGCACTTGAGCAGCTCACCCATGGAGATGGATGGAAATCCCATCCCTCTGTAAGCCGCGATGGGAGGGTTGTGTTCACATCAGGGAGGCATCCAGATCTGGACCTCTATGTGCTGGAGGGGGGCGCTGTGCGAAGGCTCACCTATCTGGAGGACGAGATATACTCCCCTGTCTGGAGCCCTGATGGAGGGAGGATCGCCTTTGTAAGGGAGGGAGAGCTCATGGTCATAAAGGACGATGGCACCGGTCTTGAGCACCTTGCATCAGAGGTCTATTCCCGTGGGCTTGCCTGGAGCGGAGAAGGAAGGATATTCTATCTGAGGAAGGGCGCGGGGTATGATCTCTGGAGCGTTCGCGCCGATGACCCGGACAGGGAGGAGCTGATATATGAGGGTGTGACCGACTCCTGGGAGGTGGACCCTGCTGTGAGCGGCGAGGGGGATGTGGCCTTTTCAACGGACAAGGACGGCTTTTACACCATTTATGTGATCGACGCCGCCATACCTCCGGCCTATCTTGGAGCGCCTCCAGAGCCAGCGCCCAACCCTGCGATAGAGCCGGTGGAGAGTCTCGCCATCTCTGAAGACCCGGCAGATACTGGACAGAGGATCGATTCTCCGGAAGAGGATGAGCTCGAGGTCCCGGCGCAGGGAGAAGACAGAAATGAGATAGTCATTCCAGACCCTGATGCACCTGATGATAGAAATGTGATAGTGGATGAAGACCGCTCTGGTTTCATGCTCCTTGCCGGCTCTGCCCTTCTGCTGCTTCTGGCCATACAGGGGCTGGAGAAGAGAAAGCCACTCTATCGTCTATGAAGCTTTATTTCGAGACCTACGGCTGCACCAGCAACAGGGCGGACACCGAGATCATGGAGGGGCTTGTCGAGGACAGCCATGAGATCGTCGGGCGGCCGGAGGACTGTGATGTGGCGGTGATCAACTCCTGCGGCGTCATCGACGGCACGACGCGCAAGGTAATGCGGCGTGTTCGGGAGATGAAGGGCGCTGGAAAAAGGGTTGTCCTTGCAGGCTGTCTTCCCAGGATAGACCCTGACTCGCTTCAGGATTGCAGGCCTGACTTTGTCATGGGGCCTGATTCGATAGGGTCCATTGGCGATGTCCTTGGATCCCTCGAAGACGGGAATGATGGAGGCAGTGTACAGACCTTGAAGGTCACTGGCTTTGACAAGGCAGCGGCGAGGAGAAGGCCGGATGGAAGCGTGATCCGGGCGATCCCCATAGCAGAGGGGTGTCTCGGAGGCTGCTCCTACTGCGGCACAAGGTTTGCCCGCGGGAGGCTGCACAGCTATGCGCCTGAATCCATTGAGGCAGGGGTGCGCTCAGCCCTTTCATGGGGCTGCAGGGAGATACAGCTCACTGCACAGGACACAGGCGCATATGGAGCCGACATAGGCACAGATCTGGCAGAGCTCATCAACAGGGTCTGCATGGTTGAGGGGGACTTCAGGATACGTGTGGGGATGATGAACCCCGCCCATCTCATGGGTTTTCTTGATGACCTGATAGAGGCCTTTGCCAACGAGAAGGTCTACAAATTCCTTCACCTGCCTGTGCAGAGCGGCGATGACAGGGTTCTGCAGGACATGCGCCGCGGCTATGGGGTGGAGGAGTTCACAGAGATCGTCCAGAGATTCAGAAAGGCCCACCCCGGTCTAACCCTCTCCACAGACGTGATAATCGGCTATCCAACCGAGGATGAGGAGGCCTTTGAAAGGACATACAGGCTGATCGAAAGGATAGGGCCTGACATACTCAACATCACCCGCTTCTCGCCCAGGCCCGGGACGCCTGCGGCCGGGCTCAGGGACATGCCAGACCGGATCAAGAAAGAGCGCTCCCGAAGGATGTCGATCCTTGCAAGGGAGGTCTCCAGCCAGATAAACAGGGGGTATGTGGGTAGGGAGGAGCAGGTGCTCGTGACAGAATATGGGAAGAAGGGCACCCTCCTTGCACGGACACACTCCTACAAGCAGGTGGTGTTGAGGGAGGGAGTGCCCGGCGAGTTCAGGAGGGTCAGGATAAAGGATTCAACGGCCCACTATCTCGTGGCAGGATAAATCCTTAAATACTATCGGCAGGGATATTATCTAATAGGGCAGGTGATACCTGTTATGGCAGAGATTGACCTTCTCTTTGGAGCCTATTTCGGATATGCGGTAGCTGTTGTGCTGGTCTTCATCATCATAATAGCCATCATCAATCAGCAGGGTGGCGAGGAGGAAAAAGAGAAGAAGTACGATGTGGAGTTCAAGAACGGGAGATACGTGCTCCACAAGAAAAGGAAGCCCAAGTTTTAGCTCCATGATACTATGGCTGTCTGTTTTGATTGTGGCAGGGAGTTTCCAGATGGCGAGAGATACTGTCCCTTTTGCGGCAGCCCTGCTGAGGTGGAGATCCCTTCGGACCGGGATTTAAGGGATGCCTCACCAGGCTACAGCGCCGGTGGCGGCGGCAGAAGGCTGATTGTGCTTCTTTTTGCGCTCATCCTCTTTCTTGGGCTGCTTCTCTTCATCGTCTATATGGAACGGCTGATCTCGGTCAAGACAGCGCAGATAAGCGCCTCCATCTATTAGACAGAGAGGGGGAGAGCTGCTCCGGTCTTTTCTCGCCTCCAGAGTGGGCAATAACTATTTAATTCCCCTGTTTCAATATAGGATGCGATGGACCTTTATAAATTGAGAGTCGAGGACATCATGATCAGGGATTTCGTCACCGCCGACTCCAGCGATAAGGTGGCCAATGCCAATCTCAAGATGGTGAGAAAAGGCATCGGCGGCCTCCCAGTTGTTGACGAGAGCAGGCTCGTGGGGATCATAACACACCGGGACATCGTCCTCAGCGGGGAGAATGTTATGGGGCTCCATGTGGGCGATATCATGACAAAGGACGTGAGGACCGTTGAAAGCAGCGCCACCATCAAAGATGTGGTAAAGCTCATGAGCGAGACAGGATACCAGAGGATACCTGTGACAGAGAAGGGGAGGCTTGTGGGGATGGTGACCCAGAGCTGCATCATAAACGCCCTTTCCAGGTGCCTCTAGATATGATGCCCCTTCACTGCCGGGTCGTCGCCCTTAAGGAGGTGTCCTTTCCACTCACTGAGGAGGGGATCAGGGAGGGGCTGGCTGGCTCAAAGGTCTATAGCGGCACAGAATACCTTGTTCTTAGAAAGAGCGATGAGACGGCTGTTGTGGAGGTTGTAAAGGAAGGTGAGGGCCTCTTTAACAGGGTAGCTTGTGTGAAGGTCATATCCCTGCCGGAGGAGACGGTCTTTTTGGAGTCAGATGTGGATGTGCTGAGCGTGAGGGAGATGAAGGGGCTTGCCGCATCTGTGGATGCCAGGGTCGTTGCCGTGAGGGGCAGGTTTTACCATGTGAACTTCTATGTGAAGGACCCCGCGCCTGTGGAGGTGGGGATCTTGGACACTGTGCCGCCCTATCCCTCCAAGCTTGCTACCCTGGCTGAGGAGGCTGCCCGTGATATCCCAAGGGACATACTTCTGAAGCCTGAGCTTGTGGACATCACAGAAGGTCTCTCCCGGGTGCCGCAGAAGACGGTCATGTTCCCCTGCCGGGGAGGCGGGAACCTTGTTCCAGGCAAGGAGGTCCTGTATCTCGATGAGGCGCCTGAGCTCCCGCACCGCGACATCCTTCTCGTGGGCTGCAGGACCTCTGAGGAGATATTCAACGATCTATATGGCTTTGTGCCTGAGAGGAAAGATTTTTGTCTGAGAGACACCGTAAAAGATAAAAGTCTGCCCACAATAGTAAAGTGCTCCAAGGTCAAAGAGGGGGTCATAAGGGAAGGCAACCTCTTCATCGTGCCCTGGGGCGCTGTGGCCGAGGACGTGAGATCAGCTTTGAAGATGGCCCTTGAGAGGTGAATAAGATTGAAGGTATGGTCCCATTTCTATCCGAGCCTTGACGTGCAGCTTGCAAGCGACTACACGGGAGGGACAGAGGGGCTCTGCAAGATGGCGGACCAGATGAAGAAGCCCGATGACATACTCATGAGCTCTGTGGCCTTCATGGCCGAGGACGTCCTCTGCCTTGCGCCTGAGGGGAGCAGGGTCTTTCTCCCATTCGCCATCATAAAGGCGGGGAAGGAGTTCTTCAGGCCCCGCTGCCCCATGGTGATAGATCAGGGCAGGAGCGCGGTGATAACGGAGGACATCCTCTCAGACGAGATAAACGGCGTCTACATAAACGCCCCGGCCTATCTAAAGGCCCATCCCAAGATCGATTTCATCTACAACTCATCCCTTGCCATCGAGATATTCACAGACCTTGAGAAGGATGCAGATCGGATCCATCTCTATGGCGATGAGAATGTGAACATGTTCATCTCCTATATGCTGAAGAGGAAGGTGAAGTCCCATCCAGAGGGCTGTGTCTGCCCCACACACAACAGGATCGACCTTGAGGATGTGAAGACCATCTATGATGCGGCCTGCAAGGGCTATGGCGCCGAGAACGTGGGGATCCTGATCCACGGCGAGAACCGGCCTGAGACGCTGCGCTGGGGGATCGAGAAGGGCGCCCTCATCAGCGGCACAGGCGGCATGTACAGGGAGGTGGAGAAGGGGGAGAAATGCGCCTATGTGATCGCCACAGAGGAGGGTCTTGTGTCCCGTATAAAACACGATTTTCCTGACAAGAAGATACTGCCTGTTCTCGCCCACTGCCCGAACATGAAGACCATCACCCTGGAGCATCTGAGGCTTTCAAAGAAGAGGATCAAAGAGGGCAGGGTCGGGGCCCGCGCCGTGATGGACAGGACAAAGCCGCCCTACTATACTGTGGAGGTTGTAGATGAGAAGTGCTGTGTGGAGCGGGATGGCTGCGACATACTCCCCACGCCCATTGAGATCGTGATCCCCGATGACATACGGGAGGTTGCTGCAGAGAGGCTCAGGGACATGCTCTATCACGCAGCCGGCCAGGGCCTGGGCGAATGACCATGACCCCCGGAGGGATCGCTGGCAGGGTCCTCAGGGTGAACCTCTCGAAGGGCACCATAAAGACTGAGAGGCCGGATGAGGGTTTTTACAGGAAATATGTGGGCGGGCGGGCTGCCGCCCTTCGCTATCTCCTGAGCGAGCTCCCCGCGGGCGTTGACCCTCTCTCGCCGGAGAACATGCTCGTCTTCTTCACAGGGCCGCCTGTGGGTACCTCTGCCATGGGCTTTTCAAGGTTCACCTGCGCCGCCAAATCGCCATTGACAGGGGGCTATGGCGAGGGCGAGGCCGGCGGTTACTGGGCGCCTGAGCTGAAAAAAGCAGGCTGGGACGGCATCATAGTTGAGGGCCGTGCAGAGAATCCTTGCTATCTTCTGGTCCGCGAAAGCGAGGTGGAGATCGTGGACGGGGAGGGTGTTTGGGGGCTGAGGACAAAGGAGGCTCAGGAGCGGATCAGAGAGGAGAATGGTGACGGAAGGCTGAGGGTCCTGCAGATCGGGCCGGCGGGCGAGCGTCTTGTGAGGTTTGCCTGCATAGTGAATGAGCTCCGCCATTTCGTGGGGCGATGCGGTCTTGGCGCTGTGATGGGCTCAAAGAACCTTAAGGCCATCGCGGTGCGCGGCACCGGGAAGGTGGGTGTCGCCGATCCAGAAGGGCTGAAGGGCCTCAACAGATGGTTCATGGACAGCTACCGGGGGAACCCGGATGTATCAGGGCTTTCTCGATACGGCACTGCCCAGTACATTAACTCCCAGAACGAGAC
>RFHW01000054.1 GCA_003695745.1 Methanobacteriota archaeon
CTCCTTGAAGGCATCGGGGTGGACCCCTCAAGACTTCGCCTTGAATGGGTGTCGGCATCTGAAGGCCCTATCTTCGCCGAGCTCGTGAGGGAGTTCTCAGAGGAGATCAGGAAGCTGGGGCCCAATCCGCTCAAGGAAAAGGTCACAATATCATCGAAAGAAGAAGGAGGAGAAGAGATTGCCCAGGTCTAAAACATCGCGATCAAAGAAAAGCCCATCCAAAGGGGCTGGTGGAAAACCCATCAAGATAGAGGATAAGTCCGGCAAAGCCGAAGATGCCAGGGTGGGCGTCTTTGTGTGCAAATGCGGCCTCAACATCGGGAGCGTGGTGGACTGCGAGGCAGTGGCAGAGTATGCCAAAGGCCTGCCCGGTGTGAAATACGCTGAGTGGAACACCTTCACCTGCTCAGACAGCAGCCAGAAGGAGATCATCGAGAAGATCAAGGAGCAGGGGCTGAACCGCGTTGTCGTGGCGTCCTGCTCACCCCGGCTTCATGAGCCCACCTTCAGACGGATGTGCGAGGAGGCGGGCCTCAACCAGTACCTCTTCGAGATGGCCAACATCAGGGAGCACTGCAGCTGGGTCCATATGAACGAAAAGGAGGAGGCCACAGAGAAGGCCAAGGACCTTGTGAAGATGGCAGTGGCGAAGGCCAAGCTCCTCGAGCCCCTGAACACCATCACCGTGCCAGTAACAAGGGAGGCGCTGGTCCTGGGCGGCGGCGTGGCAGGGCAGCGGGCGGCCCTCGACCTCGCTGACCTGGGCTTCAAGGTCCATCTCGTGGAGCGCCAGCCATCTATCGGCGGGGTTATGGCCCAGCTCGACAAGACCTTCCCGACGCTGGACTGCTCTATCTGCATACAGGGGCCGATGATGAGCGACGTTGGCAAGCACCCCAACATCAACCTCCTCGCCTACCACGAGCTGAAAGAGGTGGAGGGATTCGTGGGCAACTTCATCGCCACGGTGGTGAAGAAACCCCGTTATGTGGACACCTCCACGTGCAACGGCTGCGGCATGTGCTACGAGGTCTGCCCGGTGAAGGTCCCCAACGAGTTCGATCAGGGTCTTGGAACAAGGCCAGCCATCTACCGGATGTTCCCGCAGGTGGTGCCAAACTACGCCACCATCGACATGGAGCACTGCATCGACTGCGGCCTCTGCGAGATGGTGTGCGAGAAGAACGCCATCAAAAAGGACGATGTGGAGGAGGAGTTCAAGCTCAACGTCGGGACCATCGTCGTGTCAACAGGCTATGACATCTATGACCCAAGCGAGAAGAACGACTACGGCTATCTGGACTACCGCAATGTGATAACCGCCCTCGAGCTGGAGAGGCTGATGAACGCTGCCGGGCCGACGCTGGGCCACGTGGTCCGGCCAAGTGACGGCAAGGACCCTGAGAAGGTGGCCTTCGTCCTCTGCGTCGGCACACGGGACAGGGGCGATGAGTCATACTGCTCGGTGGTGTGCTGCACATACAGCCTCAAGCTCGCCAGCATGTACAAGGAGAAACACCCTGAGGCAGAGGTCACCATCTTCTACATCGACATGCGCGCAAGCGGGAAGGGCTATGAGGAGCTCTACACCAAGGCGCGGCAGAGGGGCATCCGCTTCATCAGGGGCAAGCCCGCCTCTGTGAAGGAGGACCCCAAGACAAAGAACCTCATACTCACCGTTGAAAATACGCTTGCGGGCACGGTGGACGACATCGAGGTGGACATGCTCGTCCTATCAACGGGCATGGTGCCGAAGAAAGACGCCCAGAAGGTGGCGCAGACCCTGCACATCTCACGCTCAACCGAGGGTTTCTTCCTTGAGAAGCACCCCAAGCTTGCGCCTGTGGACACGCCCACGGACGGCGTCTTCCTGGCCGGCGCCTGCCAGGGGGCAAAGGACATACCAGCAAGCGTGGCGCAGGCAAGGGGGGCGGCCGCAGCGGCGGCTGTGCCCATGGTCAAGGGCGAGATCACCATCGGCGGCGACATCGCCCACCACATACCGGAGCGCTGCACCGGATGCAGCCTCTGCACCAAGAAATGCCCATATGGCGCATGGGAGATGATCGAGCTCGATGAGAAGCTCCCAAGCGGCAAGCCCAAGAAGATCTCCAGCCTCACAGAGGCTTTGTGCAAGGGATGCGGCACCTGCGCCGCTGACTGCCCGGCCAACGCGATCGAGATGAAGCACTTCACCGACGCCCAGCTCTACGCCCAGATCGAGGCCGCCCTTGAAAAGGACCCGCAGGACAAGATCCTCGGCATCGTCTGCAACTGGTGCACCTACGGCGGCGCAGACAACGCAGGCGTCTCCCGGATGCAGTATCCCACGAACCTCAGGCTCATCCGAACCATGTGCACAGGCAGGGTGGCCCGGAAGTTCGTGGAGCGGGCCTTTGAGCTCGGCGCCGGCATGGTCCTTGTCTCAGGATGCCATGAAGGCGACTGCCACTACATCAGCGGCAACCAGAACATGGCCAAGCGGGAGAACCGCATCAGAAAGTGGATGGAGGAAAGGGGCATAGAGCCGGAGCGCTTCAGGCTCGAGTGGATCAGCGCCTCAGAAGGCGCCAAGTTCCAGCAGGTGGTTATCGAGATGGC
>RFHW01000055.1 GCA_003695745.1 Methanobacteriota archaeon
GAGGCAAAGACCATGTTCACGGCCATGAACACCGGCCACGAGGGCTCCATGGGCACCCTCCATGCAAACTCGGCTCACGACGCCCTTACAAGGCTCACAAACCCTCCTATGGATGTCCCTGAGTCCATGATACCTGCCCTTGACCTTGTTGTGATGCAGCAGAGATATTTTGACAGGGACAAGGGGATCATAAGGAGGGTATCCGAGGTCTCTGAGCTGCTGATCGGCGAGAGCGGCGGGATACAGGAGAACGGCATATTCAAATGGCATCCTGTTACAGATGAGGTGAAGAGCACAGGGATACCCTCACGGACGCAGTTCAAGCTTGAGGACGCCGCAAAGCGCCTGGGAACAGATTTTAAAAGCGAGCTTGCAGCAAGGATCAAGTTCCTTGACGGGCTTGTGTCAGAGGGTATCCGCAATTTCGACGAGATCCAGGCCCGGATCAACGAATACATCACAAGGGGAAGGGAGTGATGAACCTCCTAGAGGGGCTGTTCCTCGGCGTGCTCCAGGGCATAACAGAGTGGCTGCCGGTGAGCAGCTCAGGCCAGAGCATGCTCTTCCTCATAAACGTCCTGCACATATCCCCTGAGGAGGCCTTCTCCATCTCTGCAACGCTCCATCTGGGCAGCCTCTTTGCAGTGCTCTACTACTTCAGGCGCCGCCTCAGCGAGATATTCAGAGGCGATAGAGAGCTTCTGAGGTTCCTTGTGATAGCCACCGTCGCCTCCGGTGCCGTGGGCCTGCCGGCCTATCTCCTGTTGAAAGGGCTTTTCACATCTGCCTCAGGGGAGGCGGTTACCATGTTCATCGGGGTCATGCTCATCATAACAGGGATGGTGCTCAAGAACACCGGGAAGACGGCGAGGCGGGAGGTCGGCGCGAAGGAGGCTGCCCTGGCCGGAGGTGCGCAGGGCTTCTCTGTGCTCCCTGGGATCAGCCGCTCCGGCACGACCATCGCAGCCCTCCTCTTGCAGGGCGTGGAGCAGGAAACAGCGCTGTACCTTTCCTTTCTCCTTGCCATACCGGCCATAGCAGGTCTTGTGGCCATTGAATCAGGCCAGAGGATGGTGAACGCGCCTGTGGCGCTGGGAGTGGCCTCCTCATTCCTTGTGAGCCTCGTCACCATGCATTACTTCATCGGCCTTGCAAAGAGGATCGACTTCTCAAATTTCTGCATCGCAGTGGGCTCCCTCGCCTTCTTCATACCGCTCCTGATCATGGCAGCGGAGACGCTCCTCTGACCAGATGCAGAGGTGGACGAGGCAGTCTATTTCAGGTCGATCCAGTGCACATCCCCCGCCCCATCTTCATGGGCCTTCTTGCAGCGGGAGATGACCTCTCTTACGCTGTCGATCCCGATGTCCCTGCCGCCAAGCCCTGCGATAAAGCTCAGTATCCTTGGCTGCCGCCCTGCCCCGTACATGACGTCCCGGACCTCTGATGCAAGGGCGCCTTTGCCAAGGCCGATGGACACATCCTTTTCCAGCACACCCACGACCTTTGCCTTTGAAAGGGCGCGTCTCAGGTCGTCCTTCGGCAGGGGTCTGAAGGACTTGACCCTCAGAAGCCCCACATCAGGGTGCTCCTCCTCTATCACGTCTTTGAATGTGCCTGCCACCGAGCCAATGGTGACGATCACCGTCTCAGCTCCATCCATGTTGAACTCCTCCACAAGCCCGTTGCCGTAGCCCCTGCCAAAGACCTCTTTGAATTCATCGTTGACCTTCCTTATAACATCAAGGGCCTGTTCCATGGCCTTCTGCTGCTCGTTGCGAAGCTCCATGTAGATGTTCGGGAAGGCGATGGGCCCAAGCGCCATCGGGTCCCTGGGGTCAAGATACACCTTAGGCCTGTAAGGCGGGAGGAACCTTTTCACATCCTCCTCGTCAGGTATCTCCACAGGCTCCACGGTGTGGGTGAGGACAAAGCCGTCCATGCAGATCATCACCGGGAGCTGGACCCTCTCATCCTCGGCGATGCGGTAGGCCATGAGGGTGGTGTCAAGGGCCTCCTGATTGGTCTCCACATAGAGCTGTATCCAGCCTGAGTCCCGCACCGAGATCGAGTCCTGCTGGTCGTTCCAGATGCTTATGGGGGCCGACAGGGCCCTGTTTGCGTTGACCATGACAACGGGGAGGCGCATCCCGGAGGCCACAAAGAGCATCTCGAACATGAGGGCAAGCCCCTGTGACGAGGTGGCTGTAAAGACCCTGGCGCCGGTCCCGCAGGCCCCGATGACCACGCTCATGGCAGAGTGCTCGGACTCCACCTTCACATACTCTGCCTTGATCTCGCCATCTGCCACCATCTTGGCGGTGTCCTCCACGATGTGGGTCTGAGGCGTGATGGGATATGCGGCGATCACATCCACGCCGGCAAGCCTCACAGCCTCGGCCACCGCCCGCGAGCCATGCATCACATCCCACTTGGGCATTCTACTTCTCCTCCAGAACCATGGTGATGGCGCCTGACGGGCATTCGTTCGCGCAGATCCCGCAGCCCTTGCAGAAGTCGTAGTCCACGCTGTAGATGCGCCGGCTGCCCTCCACCCTCACGAGGATGCTGTTGTCTGGGCAGAATATCCAGCAGCTGCCACATTCAATGCATTTCTCCATGTCGATGATGGGCCGCTCCGACCTCCAGCCGCCGGTCCTGCTCTTTCTGGTGCTCCCCATCTCGCGGATCACACCGCCCGGTGGCAGGGTCACAGCGCCTCACCTGCCCGCTCATAGGCGATCTCCACCGCCTTCAGGTTCTTCTCCTGTATCCTGCCGGTAAAGCGCTTCTCCACCGCCTTCTTCACAGCCTCGATGCTCACCTCGCCTGTGATGCCTGAGAATATGCCGAGCATCACCGTGTTTACAATGGGTCTCCCCAGCACATCAAGGGCTATGGCAGTGCCGTCCACCGTCTTCACCTCGGCAGGCGTCCTGAGTGTGATGTCATCAGGGCTTCGGGAGGTGTTGATGATTACGGACCCGCCTTCTTTGATGCCGCGGGACACATCGATCACCTCAAGGAGCGTTGAGTCCTGCACCACCACGTAATCCGGCCTGCTGATCTGGTTGCGCCTCCGCACAGGCCGATCATCGATCCTTGCAAAGGCCATGACAGGAGCCCCCCGCCTTTCCACACCAAAATTAGGGAAGGCCTGACAGTACTTGTCATCGTAGAAGGCTGCCATTGCCAGCAGGTCAGCGGCGGTCACCACCCCCTGCCCGCCTCTGCCATGAAAACGTATCTCCTTCATAATCGCATCGACCTCTAAAGCCTCTCCAAAGATTCCTTATATATTTTTTGCATGGCAAGCGGACTTGTGGAGTGCGGAGATATTTCCCCGTGATATTGTCATTTGAGGCTCAAGGGAACGCCTAACACCTTCGCAACGGGCTCTCCCATGCGCCGAGTTCCAGAGCGCCACATAGGAGAGCGCCATCATAGGACCTATCAATGGAAACCTTTCAGGAGGTTTGCGGCCAGATACGTAATTGGAAGCGTGAAACAACCTCCTACGCAGGCTTGGGGCCTCTTTTGGGCAGCTCCACGATGAA
>RFHW01000056.1 GCA_003695745.1 Methanobacteriota archaeon
CGGCTGAGACAGAGGGCAATGTGTACACGCTGAACGCGGCCCGGAGCATGAAGACCCTTGCAAAATACGTGGACGCCATGATACTTGTGGACAACAACACCTTTGTCCGGCCTGGTGAGAGCCTGCGCAGCGCCTATCAGTGGATAAACTCGGAGATCGTGAAGAGGTTCAGCATCCTTGCGCGGGCAGGTGAAGTGGGTGCTGGAGGCGCTGTGGGCGAGATGGTGGTGGACGCCTCTGAGATCGCCCAGACCATAAACGGGATGGAGATATGCACCATAGGCTATGCCAGCGAGGAGCTTCCGAGGGGGAGCGCCATCAAAAAGGCGATCTTGGGCGGCGACAAGCCTGATCAGAGAAAGTCGGCGCGCATACTGTCCCTTGTGACACGGGCCGCAAAGACACGGCTGCTCCTGCCCTGTGACTTCCGCTCTGTGCGAAAGGCCCTTGTCGTGGTCGCCGGGCCGCCTGAGGAGCTCAGCCGCGACGGGATCGAAAAGTCCCGCGAGTGGCTTGAGAAGAACATCGCCGGCGGCGAGGTCCGCGGCGGCGACTACCCTGTGAAGAGCAGCAGGTACATCGCTGCAGCGGTGCTGCTGGCAGGGATCTCAGGTGTGCACAGGATCGACAACATGTTTGAGCGTGCGCGGCACATGCAGGAGGCCATAGCTGCCGGGCTCACCAAGGAAGAGGCCAAGAAGGTTGAGAAGACGGCCCAGCTCATGCAGTTCGTCGAGGACCTTGAGAGCGAGGAGGCCACGGCTGAAGAGCTGGAAGACCTCCTTAAGGACCTTGAGGTATAGGGTTTAGTAGAGCCCTCTTGTTCTCTGGGACCTCAGGAATATCACTACCGCGCAGAGGATCGCCACAATGGTCAGGGCCCCTGCCTTGATCTCGGTCCCATATTTTTCGAGGACACCGGGCGCCTCCCTGACGGTGACCACCAGCTCGTCGGTGTCCACGGCGCCTCTGTCATCGGTGACATTGAGCCTTATCCTGTAGACCCCCACAGGGAACTGGGCGTCGAACTCCGGCTTTTCCACGGTCTTCCCGTCTGGCAGGGCCCACACATAGGATGTTATGTTCCCATCTGGGTCGGAGGATGCCTTCGCCGACAGGTGAACTGTATCGCCTTCGATCACCTCGATGTCCTCTCCGGCGTCGGCTGCGGGCGGGAGATTCTTCTTCTCCACGGTGACCACTATCTCGTCTGTTGATGACCCTCCCTTGTCGTCTGTCACTGTGAGGGTGATCCTGTGTATGCCCACCGGGAACTCCCATTCCACGGTCTTGTCAAGGGAGAAGACCCGCCCCTCCTCAGACCATTCGTAGGAGGCTATCTCGCCGTCTGGGTCGGATGAGCCCTCGGCAGAGAGGGTCACCACCTCCCCTTCCATCACTGTCACGTCCTCTCCCGCCTTTGCAATGGGCTTGATGTTGGCCTTTGCGATCGAGAATCCGATGGTGGTAACGCCTTCATCGCCCTCGTCATCGGTGACCTTCAATGTGACCTCGTGGTCGCCTGTTGAAAGGGCCTCGGTGCTGAGCTCATACTCCACACCGGTCTTCTTCAGGACGCCGTCCACCAGCCACTGATAGGAGACGATGTCCCCGCCATCAGGGTCTGTGCTGGCAGAGCCAGAAAGGGCTATGACGCTCCCCTCCTGAACAGTGGTCCCCTCTGAGAGCCCCGTGATCTTCGCAGAGGGCGGCTTATTGGGGGGTGGCGTGGGCGTGGGAGTTGCTGTAGGTGTGGGCGTGGGGGTCGTCTGTTGCTCCTCAGTGGCGAAATCCTCCACAAAGAAGAGGACCCTCTGGTCATCTGCGATGGATGCGAATATGGCTATGTCGTTGTAGACATTCTTCCCGCCCGAGGGCTGTTTGAAGAAGGACGTCACCTTGATGAACTTCTTCGGCGTCCGCCCGTCTGAGGTGTTGTAGTCGGCGTTGGTGGCCGATTCAAAGAAGGTGGGCGGGTCCTCGGAGTTATAGGCATAGACCGCTGTCTCTGTGAGCAGGACAAAGTCATCCATCCTCCCATCGCCGTCAAAGTCGGCAGGCGACGCATCGATGGTGTTGGATCTGAAGAACTTGCTCTTGCCCTTGGAGACGATGTAGAGGCTGGATTTTGGGCTTGTAGGGTTGGTGTCATCAAGGAAGATGGCGATGACGTCGGAGTCCCTGCCGTCGGAGTCCCTGTCAAAGGCGTGGAGGTATATGACCTTCCCATCGTCGGTGGGGTTGAACGTCCACAGCGGGTCGCCGCCTGAGGAATAGCCTTTCACGAAGGAGTCTGAGATGGTCGTCTCCTCGCCTGTGACCCCTTCTGTCCAGCCTCCGACGACCACATCGTCCCTCCTGCCGTCCTCATCCAGATCCGCTGCCGCGATTATCCTCGGCTCCCCTGCCGTGAAGGAGGTGTAGGTCTGGTTGGTGGCGGGGTTGAAGGCGTATATCTTCTGGCCTGCGGCCACGAGCAGGTCATCCATCTTCCCGTCGCCGTTGTAGTCTGTTGCCGCGACGGCCCGCACACTGTCCGGAAAGCTCCATTCCCAGAGTGTCTCTGTGTCTGTTTCAGACCTACCTGTGCGTATGGTCACCTTTTTCAGACCGGATATGTATGCCACGTCGTTTAGAAAGCCATCCCCCTGATAGTCCATCACATCTATGGATGCCGGGTTCAGAGGCGTTATGACCCTGCCGGGCTGCCAGCTCCACTCCTCAGTCCTTGCAAAGCCCTCAAACTCCGTGACCGTGCCCCCCATCCTGAGGACCACATAGCCCTGCGTGTTCTGCTGCAGCTGCGCAGGCAGGAGGCTCACGCTCCCGGCCGGATCGGTCTGCCCCGGCGTCTCATCAAAGAATATGAAGGTGTCCTTCACAGTCTTTGCGCCGAATATGACAGGGATCATGAGCAGGACAAGGATCAGGGCTGCTGTCTTTCTCATACCGTCAACCTCACTGTTATCCTCCTTATCTTAGAAAGGTTGATATATAATAACCTTGCTGTTATCCTTCATGAACGGCCAGAGGGACTATCCCACTATCATCCTTGGGCTTTTAGGCCTGCTGTCTGCGGCATATGCCATCAGGCTCACCGTTCAGGGCATCTCTGGCAGGCTCTTTTATATCTTCCTTTCGGTCCAGGTTGTTGTTGCCCTCTATCTTTTATATGTTGTTGTGTCAAAGGGCATTACGGCGTGGACCGAATATCGCTGGCGCCCTGACCGCCTCAGATAGGCCCTTTGGGCAACCCTTATATGTGACCGCTGCAATCTAGATGTGGTTGTGCCCCTATGAAGAGAGTCGGCGTCATCGGCGCCTCCGGCTACAGCGGAGGAGAGCTTCTCAGGATACTTGCAGGCCACGGCGGTGTGGAGATTGCCCATGCCATATCAAGGAGCCATTCTGGAAGGAAGGTGCATGAGCTCCATCCCAACCTCAGGGGCGTCCTCGGCATAGAGTTTGAGGACCTCCCGCCTGAGGAAGTGGCAGGGGACTGCGACCTCCTCTTCACGGCGGTCCCCCACGGGGCTGCCATGGATATCGCTCCCAGGGCGCTGGATGCAGGGGCGATGGTCGTGGATCTGAGCGGGGACTTCCGGTTCAAGGACACCTCTGTCTATGAGCGTTACTACGGGATAGACCACAGCTGCCCCGAGGTCAAAGCGGTCTACGGCCTTCCCGAGCTTCACCGGGAGGAGATCAAAAAGGCCCGTTTCGTCGCCAATCCCGGCTGCTATCCCACGGCCACGATCCTCGGTCTCGCGCCGCTCATCAAGGAAGGCATAATCGAAAATGAGAGGATCGTTGCAGATGCAAAGAGCGGTGTCTCAGGGGCAGGGGCCTCGCCTTCTGCCACAACCCATTTCTGCATGGCCAATGAAAGCGTCCTCGCCTACAGCCCTGCCGCCCACCGGCATCTGCCTGAGATCGAGCAGGAGCTCTCTTCACTTGGCGGCTCTGTGAAGGTCTCCTTTGTCCCCCATCTCGTGCCTGTGAACCGCGGTATAAGCGTGACCCTCCACTGTTTCCTCAGGAAAGGGCAGAGCGAGGAGGGCGTACGAAGGCTTTATGAGAGGTTCTATGAGAAGGAGCCTTTCATACGGGTGCTGGATGTGGGTGAGGTCCCCCGTCTCAGCGCTGTGAGGGGGTCTAATTTCAATGACATCGGCTGCTTCAGGGTCGACATGGAGCGTGGGCGGCTCATCGTTGTATCGGCATCTGACAACCTTGTAAAGGGCGCTGCAGGCCAGGCGGTGCAGAACATGAACCTCATGCTGGGTTTCGAAGAGACTCGCGGGCTTCGCTCCATCGCCCTGCATCCATAGGAGGTATAGAGTATGAAGAAGGTCAGAGATGTGATGGTGAAGGATGTGGTCACCTTCAAGCCGAAGGACCCCATACACTATGTGGCATGGTCCCTTCGTGAAAAACGGATCAGCGGCGCCCCAGTTGTAGATGGCAATAAAGTTGTTGGTGTGGTCAGTGAAAGGGACATCATGCGTCTCATCGAGGAGTATGACCTGAAGATAAACCTCGTCTTCCCAAGCCCCCTTGATGTTCTGGAGCTGCCTCTGAAGATAAAGCACGAGCTGGACGAGATGGCCTCCCTTATCAGGGAGACGGCGGCAACAGCGGTGGAGGAGATCATGACAAAGAAGGCCGTTACAATCGCTCCCGATGCCACTGTCGCGGAGGCGGCAAAGATCATGGGTGAGAGGAAGATAAACAGGCTGCCTGTGGTGAACAGGAAGGGCGTGCTCGTGGGTATCATCACACGGGGGGATGTGATCGGGACGCTGGTGTGAGGGCCCATCATCTGGCTGAATGGAGATTGGATGACATGGAAGAGAAGGATCTGGTGATCATTGGAGGCGGGCCTGCAGGGCTCACGGCAGGCATCTACGGAAGGCGGGCGGAGCTTGACCTTGTGGTCCTTGACTCAGGCGTGGGCGGCGGGCAGATAGCGAACGCCGGGCTTGTGGAGAACTACCCAGGTTTTCCTGAGGGTATACGCGGCATGGAGCTTGCAGAGGCCTTCAGGCAGCACGCCCTGAACACAGGTGTCGCCCTGAATGTCCTTGAGCCTGTGCAGACAGTGTCAAAGGAGGGGAATGTCTTCATCGTGGCCACCTCCAAAGAAAGGTATGTTGCGCCGGCGGTGATCGTTGCCACAGGTCTGGTGCACAGGAAGCTTGGCGTCCCGGGCGAGGAGGAATTGTCTGGCAGAGGGGTGAGCTACTGCGCAACCTGCGACGGCGCCTTCTTCAAAGGCAGGAGGGTGGCTGTCGTTGGCGGCGGGACCGGAGCGGCCATGGCGGCGTTGAACCTCTCAGACCTTGCAAAGGAGATATACGTTGTCACGAAGCGGGATTCTCTGAAGGTCGCGGAGAGGATCATGGAGACCCGCCTGGAAAAGGCCGGGAACATCGAGGTCGTCCCCCACGCAAGGGTTGAGGCCATAAAGGGTGATCAGAAGGTGGAGGGCATCGATATGGAGGTGGACGGGGAAAAGACCCATCTCGCCGTTGACGGCGTGTTCGTGGAGGTGGGGAAGACGCCGCAGACCAGCTTCTTAGAATCCCTGCCTCTGGAGCTGAAAAAAGGCTATGTGGTCGTTGACAGTGCCCAGATGAGCAGTGTGCCGGGGCTTTTCTCTGCCGGCGACGTCGTATATGGCAGCCCCAAGCAGGTGACTGTGGCCGTGTCACAGGGCACGATAGCGGCCCTCTCCGCCTATGACTATATCAAGAGCAGGGTTTAGCTCCCTTTCTGCGAGCTTCTCAGCAGGAGATAGCCTATGGAGAACATCATGAGCACGTTGAAGTCCACAAGTCCTGTCTCGATGCCCACGATGGAATAGGCAAGCAGAAGCGAGTATATGCCCACGCCCATGGCAGCGCCTGTCCTGGCGGCCCTGTATCC
>RFHW01000057.1 GCA_003695745.1 Methanobacteriota archaeon
CACACCTGCCAGGCCTCCGATCTCGAACCCGCCCACCTTGGCAAGCACATCAACGCCGTCACCGGGGTCAGGGTTGTTGAGGCTTATGGCCCTTTCAATGACCCTCACCTTGTTCTCCAAGGTGCTGTCGTCTATCCCGGTCCCTCTTCCAGTGGCCTCATAGGGCGAGATGCCTGTGATCACCGAGGTGATCGCTGCTGAAGCCGTGGTGTTGCCGATGCCCATGTCGCCGGTCCCAACGATGTCAAGGCCGTTCTTCATCTCCTCCTCAACGATCTCGATGCCGGCCTCTATGGACCGCTCTGCCTCGGCCCGGGTCATGGCCGGGCCGCAGGTCATGTCCCTCGTGCCATGGGCCACCTTCTTGGAGACGAGCCTTGGGTCATCTGGGAGGTCGCAGGCCACGCCCATGTCCACCACCACGACGGTTGCGCCGATATGGCGGGCGAGGACGTTTATGCCTGCTCCGCCGCTGAGGAAGTTGAAGACCATCTGTCCTGTGACCTCGCTTGGATAGGCGCTCACGCCCTGCGCTGTAACGCCATGGTCCCCTGCCATGGTGATTATGGTCTTTGACCTGATCTTTGGCCTCTCCTCCCCTTTGATGCCTGCAATCTTTATGGACAGCTCCTCAAGACGTCCAAGGCTTCCCTGGGGCTTTGTGAGCCTGTCCTGTCTCTGCCGGGCCGCATCCATGGCAGCCTCTTCCAGGGGTTTGATCCTTTTTACCCTTTCCTCTATCATTCCCATGCTGTCCCATGGTGGGTTGATGGGTGTATTTAAGATTTTTCTCAAAAGGGGTTGAGCCTTAATTAAAGATAAGTTGAATAGATTCCAAAGATATTTAACCATGGCTTCCCTATCAGTGTCCATGCTGAGCAGGAGATTCCTTGTTCTCACCGAGATCGCCGCAGGCCAGCCGGCGGTGAAGCAGTCTGAGATCGCTGAGAGGCTCTCCATATCTGTTCAGGCCGTGTCCGCCATAATCAAGGGGCTGGTGTCGGAGGGCCTGGTGGAGAGCGCCGGCCCCCTTGATTACAGGCTGACCCCGAGGGGTGTGGAGGTGCTCATGGAAGGAGGGAGGTCCATGCGCGAGCGCTCGCGCCAGATCCTTGATGAGATACTCAGGCCGGAGCGGGTCTTCTGCGCCATCGCATCTGATGATGTAAGGAAGGATGAGGTGGTGGGGCTGTGGATGGAAGGGGGTGTGCTGAGGGCAGGGCGCGGAGGCTCTGGAGCGGCGCGGGGCAGGGCCCTCTCCCGCGCCAGGAGAGGTGATGATGTGGGCGTCATCGATGTGGAGGGCATAATCCCCCTCAAAAAGGGGATGGTGCGGGTCCTGAGGATACCGTCCATCGAAAAGGGCGGGAGCCAGAGGGCGGACCTGGAGCAGCTGAGAGAGAGGGCCGGGGGCTTTTTGTGCTGTCTTGGGGTGGAGGCGCTGGTGGCTCTGAAGAAGGTGGGGAGAAGGCCCAGGTCTTTCTTTGGCTCTCTCCACACCGCCATCGAGGCAGCTCACCACGGTATCAGCCCTGTGGTGGTGGCATCTGAAAAGGAGGTCCCCGGGCTCATAGAGGCCCTTGAAAGGGAGGGCATAAGCTACACCATAGAGGACGCATCCACAGGGTAAACATTTATCAGCGCCCCAAGCCATATAGCCGCCCATGGATATGAAGGAGTATTTTGAGAGGACTGGCGGGGTAGGTGTTCTTTCCACCGCCGATAGCTCCGGGAAGGTGAACTCGGCTGTCTTCGCAAAGCCCCATGTTATGGAGGATGGCTCCGTTGCCTTCATCATGCCCGGGCGCCTGACCCATCGCAACCTGCAGGAGAACCCCCATGCAGCCTATCTCTTCATGGAGGAGGGGGGCGGCTACAGGGGTGTGAGGCTCCATCTCACCAAGCTCAGAGAGGAGCGGGACAGCGAGCTTCTCTATTCCCTGAGACGGGTGAAATATGATGGTGACGAGGGCAGGAGCCGGTTCCTGGTGTTCTTCAGGGTGGACCGGGTGCTCCCGCTGGTGGGAAGCGACGGGTCCATGGCGCCCTTCAAAGTAGCACGAAAGATTTAAAAAGTAACATCCATAAACTACAGCCCATGAAAAAAGAAGGTCTTTCAAGGTTCGGCGTCTCCATACCACGGCAGCTCCTGGATAGATTCGACTCCGTCATCGAGGCCAAGGGATATTCCAACAGATCAGAGGCCATACGGGACCTCATCAGGAGCTATCTGGTGGAGGAGGAGTGGAAGGCCGAGGGCGATGTTGTGGGCTCCCTCACCCTCATATACGACCATGATGTGAGGGGCGTCTCTGACAAGCTCACCGAGATGCAGCACCACCACCACGGCAAGATCATATCCAGCATGCACGTCCATCTGGACGAGCACAACTGCATGGAGGTCCTTGTCATCACAGGCAGGGCAGGCGAGGTGAAGGGAATCGCCGACAGCCTAATCGCCTCGCGGGGCGTGAAGCACGGCAGGCTTGTCACAACCACCAAGGGGAAAGGGCTGTAGAGGCGCCGCACATGGCGGCAGGCCCACATGAGGACCTGCAGCCGCAAAAGAACCTCCTACCTGCCCTTCAGATAATCCACCACCTTCCCCGCTACAAGGGGCGCGTTCCTCGTGCAGTCATTCAGCCCCACACCGCGGTAGGCGTTGCCTGTGAGAAAGAGACCGGGATATCTCTGAAGCCGCTCCTCGATCCTTTTAAGGCGGGCCTCATGGCCCACCACATACTGGGGGATGGCTCTCTCATGCCTGAATATACGGGTGTAAACCGGCTTTCGCTCAATCCCGAGGATCTCCCTCAGCTCACTTCTCACAAGCCTGATAAGCCCTTCATCATCAAGGAAGGGGAGCTCAGGCTCGATGGCCCCGCCCACAATGGACCAGAGCAGGACCTTCCCGGGCGGAGCCCGATGCCTGAAGGTGGACGACTCCCATCTGCAGCCAAGGATCCGCCGCTCCTCGCTCTTTGGTATGAGAAAGCCAAAGCCATCCAGCGGATGAGGCACATCCTCCCTCCGATAGCCCAGACAGACCACGGCAGCAGGGGCGTAGGGTATCTCCCCAAGGAGCCCGCTCAGCTCGCCATCCAGCTCTGCAACAGCCTTGGCGGCGGCATATGCCGGGAGAGCCAGGACAAGGGCGTCGGCCTTCACAGGAGCAGCCCCACCCTCAAGGACAACGGTGTATCGGCCGCCCTCTCTTTTGATGGTTGAAAGGCCCTTTCCAAGGATTATGGGGCCATCTATCGCCTTCCCAAGGGCGTCTGTAAGGCTCTGAACACCATCTTTGAAGGAGGTGAGCCTGCCAGCAGGCGCCGCCTTCACATCTGGGTCCTCCCTTGCCTTTTTCATCCTTCTGAAAACCGCCTTCAAAAGGCTGCCCCCTCCCTCTCTTTCAAGCTCCTTCATCACAGGGAAGCAGCTCTGGAGGCTGAGCCTCTCCGAATCCCCGGCGTGTATGCCTATGACCATAGGGCCAATAAGCTTCTCCTCAGCCTCACGCCCGAGGTGGCGTCTTCCAAAGGCAGCTATAGACTCGTCCTCTTCAGAGGAGGGCCGTGTGAAGGGCTCAAGAAGTATGCGGAGCTTCCCCCTGAGAGAGAGGATGTCGGATCTGATGAAGCTCTTCGGGCCGTCGGGCACAGGCCGCAGCCTCCCCCCGGTGTAGATGAACCTTTTCTTCGCTGCATCATTGCTTGGAAGCGGCTCCAGACCAAGCTCCTTTGCGAGCTCCAGGGTCTCAGGACGGCTGTCCAGAAAACCGGCGGGCCCTGCCTCACAGAGAAAACCCTCCTCCCGGATGGACCGCACCTTCCCGCCAAGCCTCTCCTCCTTCTCAACAACGGTGACCCTGGCCTTTACCTGCGCCTCAGCCGCCTGCTTCTCAACGGCATATGCCGTGGCAAGACCTGATATCCCGCCACCCACTATCACCACTTCAGCCATAATCCACTTTATGGCGGCAAGGAGGATATTAATCTTTTCCGCCTCTCTCCGCCGCCTCTTTCACGATCTCTGCAAGGGCCTTGACCAGCATGGGAGAGGTGTTGAGGGCCGGCGCCCTGGAGAAGGTGAGCCCGAGCCCCTCTGCAAGCCTCCTGTAGAGGATGTCCATCTCATAGAGGGTTTCCAGATGGTCGCTCACAAAGCTCACAGGCACCATGAGAAGGCTGTGACAGCCCTCGCTGGCAAGGGCCCTGAGTGTCTCCTCTGTGCTAGGACCGGTCCACCTCACAGGCCCGCTCCTGCTCTGGAAAGAGACCCTCCAGTCACCCACGTTGAGGGCGGCTGAGACCTCTCTTGCAGTCTCCATCACCTGATCCACATAGGGGTCGCCCTCATCTATGAGGCTCTGGGGCAGGGCATGGGCGCTGAAAAGGAGACACACATCTTCTCTCTCCTCAGGGGTGAATCTGGAAAGCCCCTGCCGCACCGTCTCCACCAGAGCATCTATATACCCTGGATGGCTGTGCCAGCCCTGCACATAGGCCACGTCCATCCCGCTCCCATCCTCTGGAAGAGCCCGCCTCACCTCCCTGAAACAGGAGCCTGTTGTGGCCCTGCTGTACTGGGGGAAAAGGGGCATGACCACAAGGCTGCTCACACCCCGTGACAGGGCCCTTTGCACCGCCTCCCATATATATGGGCGCCAGTAGCGCATGCCTATGAAGACGCTCCAGGAGCCGTTGAGCTCTGCCTCAAGGGCCCTGCCCTGCGCCTCCGTGATCCTTCTGAGGGGTGAGCCGCCGCCTATGAGCTCATAGCTCTTTCTGGTCCTCCGGGAGCGCAGTGCGGCCATCAGCCAGGCAAGGGGTTTCTGAAGCGGAGGAGGCCCTAATCGTATGATCTCCCTGTCAGAGAAGAGGTTGTAGAGGAAGGGCCTCACCTCCTCAAGCGAGCCCGGCCCGCCGAGATTGAGAAGCAGAACCCCTCTTCTGCGGTCATCTGCAGCCATATGGTGCCTCTCTGGTCAATTCTTTTAATAACTTTTGGCGATAGATAGGGCTATATAAGACATGAAACACTATCATCTCCATGGCAGACACCGTTCTCCTGCGCATCCTCTCATCCATGTTGATCCTCTCCTACGGCTCTCTTCAGGACATAAAACGCCGTGAGATCGACAGCATTGTGTGGCAGGCAATGGTCGTGCTGGCCGCATTTTTCCTTGTGTTGGATGTCTATTCAGAGGGGGAGCCCCGGCTCCTGATACCATTCATTTTCATTGTTCTTGTGGGCATCGTCTTCTCAGCCGGCATCCACCACCTCGGCCTCATGGGCGGCGGCGACGCAAAGCTGCTCATCGGCCTCTCTGCAATGTTCCCTCTCCTGCCGCCGGGGGGCAGGTTCATCTTCCCGGCGCTCTTTCTCAGCGTCTTTACAAACGCTATTTTGATATCTCTCCTCATCCCGCTCTGGTTTTTCATATCAAACATAAGGATGCTGCCAGAGGTCAGGGGCTACAGAGACCTGTTAAGGCTCTTTGCAGCCCGCAGGAAAGAGGCAAAGGATGTGGGCAGATTCGAAGCCGTCCTCGACGACGATAGGCTTTTCATCAGCACAAAAAACGTTGAGTTCGGAGCCGGCGACCGGGATGGAGAGGTGTGGGCGGCGCCGGCCCTGCCATTCATAGTCTTCCTCACAGCAGGGTTCGTGGTGTCCATCCTCTACGGCGACATACTATACATCCTCTTTGCCTGAGCCTCTTCCCCCTACGAAAGATTTAAGGGCTCACCTCGCCTGATATGTTCTATGAGCTGGGAGGTCCCCCTTGTTGAGAAGATCGAGCGGGCAGCAGGGACAAAGAGCTTTCGATTCAGCCGGCCGCCTGACCTGAATTATCTGCCGGGCCAGTATTTCTTCATATACATCCCCAGGGAGGATGTGGGTGAGTTGCTCCATCACTTCTCATTCTCAAGCTCGCCCACAGAGAAA
>RFHW01000002.1 GCA_003695745.1 Methanobacteriota archaeon
GGATAACCGCCTGCTGCTGCCGCGTCAGGGTTCGGCCTCGCTATCATGTCCGCCTTATAGAGATTGTTCTCAATGAAATAGCGGATCATGCCCAGCCCGAAGGCAGGGTCTGTGCCTGTCTTGATAGGTATCCATTCGGCGTGGCCTGTGCCCGCTGCCTTGCAGAGCCTCGGACCCAGATAGACGAACTTGGTGCCCGGCCTCCTCTTGAACCATTTGGATGCATACCTAGCCTGGGTCTGCGCCGGGAAGCTCGCATCATATATGTTCGAGCCTGCGAAGATGGCGTAGGTGGCGTTCTTCATGTCAGGCGCCGCGAAGGTCCCGTTCATGTACACCATGTAATGGACCATCGAGCCTTCGCAGATCGTCCAGTGCGTCCCCTTGTTGATGGTCCCATAGTTCTTGTGCAGCACGTTTGTGACAACACCTTGCTCGTTCCTGCCTCTTTCCCAGCGGTACTGGTTCTTCTTCGGGCCGTAGCCGCTTGGAGGAGCCTCATCCATGTAGTCCGAGTCCTCAGGTCCGATAGGCGCATCACTCCTTATCGCTGCAAGACCGTCCACATGGCCCTCTCCAAAGAGATTGCCGCCGTTTACAATCTCGTCATAGGCCTGCTCCCAGGTAATCCTCTTCCACCGCCTTGAGCCGCGGGGGCCTGCCCTCTTCACAGGATGCAGAAGCCTCCTCGGGTTATACAGCGTGTAGATGCCAGAGGCACCCTTGGGGCAGAGCGCTCCGCGCTCCTGCTCAAAGTCTATGTCGCCTGGTTTTGCCTCGGTTCCCTTTGGTATCACGTAGTCGTGGGAGTTGTGGTGGTATGGGTTGCCCTCAATCTTGATGAGCTCCCCGTCCTTCACCTTGCCGATGATGCCGCACCCGCCGTGGCACTGGAGACAGACGCTGGGTATCCACTTATGGCCCAGATTGCTGTCCGGCATGACACCGCTGTGTCCCTGCGGCGCATCGGGGTATTCGATCTTGGCGCTAGCAAGCCTTGGAGCAATAGCCGCTGCCGCGCCAGTCGCTGCAGCTAGCTTCAGGAAGCTGCGCCTCTTCATACGCAACATGACCTCTCTCACCTCCTAGTTTTTTGGGTCTGTTGTCTTTATATCTTCACCAAGGTTTTCCTTGGGGTGGAAGATAATGACAAATCACCATATATATAGTTTTCCCGTTCCATTGAATTTAATTGATACCCTCCGGCCCGGAAAAAGGGGGGAAGGTCTGTCAGGAGGATGCCAGAAGCTCCTCCTTGAAGGGCTCGAGGAAGACCTCCTTTAGATAGGCCTCGTAGCCGTCGCGGTCATAGACCCTGAAGGGACGGTCCTCCACAAAGCTGATGGTGCGCTCCCCTATGATCTCCTCCCTGAGCTTCCTGATCTCCTCGTCCTCCTCCTCATCCTCCTCTTCAAGGCTCTCCTCTGTGATGGGCTCGGCCAGATACCGGGATGTGATGCCCAGCTCCGCCATCTCGTTCACAAGCTCCATGAGCTGCTCCTCGGTCCAGCCGTGGCGCTCGATGCGCTCCAACAGCTCGAAGCGCGTGGAGAAGCCCCTTCTGTCCGCGAAGTCGATGAGCGTCTGATAGAGCCCGTAGTTGTTCACACCCTCGCCTATGTCCACGAGATACTGCTCCACGAACTCGCCGAACTCAGGCGCAAGGATCGTGATATGGCCGTCAAAGGTCTTCACAGCCACGTCAAGGGAGATCAGGCCCTTGCGCACCCTCTCGGCAAGGTTGAGGATGTCTGCGGACTCAAGGACCTTGGTCACAATGTACTTGAAGCTGTGCATGGGCACCCTTGAGGAGTAGTGGCCTGTGTCAGTCCTCTCAAAGGCGTAGCGGAACCAGTATGTGAGCAGCTTCGGCGGTATCCTGTCAAGGAACCTCCTGAGCTCCTCCCCGGTCTCGTCGATCACCTTGCGCATGATATCATGGCCCACGAGATTCCCCTTCTCGGTGCAGCGATAGCCGAAGTCCCAGACACCGGTGTGCTCCACCGTGTATATCATGCCCATGTCAAGGAGCCGTGCCACCTCGTTCTCGAAGATGGTGTCCACATCGCCGTGGGGGATGCCGATGGTCCCCTCCTTCTCCTGCCCGATGTAGATGATCCGGAGCGCATCCAGTATCTTGTCCCTCTCCTTCCCGAGAAGGTCCTCACCCTCAAGCTCCTTTACAAAGGCATCCAGATGCTCGTACGCCATATCCTGACACGCTCCTGATATATCTCCTCTCTTCCTCGAAAGAGAACCTTACAGGGGGTCGTCCTATATTAATTTTGTCCTTTCCCTTTGCCCTGCAGGCCCGTTTATGCGCCTGCCAAACTTCAAAAGGCTTAAATAATCCTTCCTGTATATAGGGCTCTCTGATTCTCAGGTAGGAGAGATGGAAAAGAGCCATGCAGGAGGATGAGATATGAACGAGGCGAACATTGGAGAGGTGCCGAAGAGGAACATCCTGTCCAGCGCCTGCTACAAGTGCGAGGCCTGCGGCGCCGTCCTCGGATTTGGCAAGGAGGACAAAAAACCCCATTTTCACTATCTCGTCCATCCCATGCAGGGCGGCGACCAGAGCCACAGCAACATCACCGTCCTCTGCCCTGAGGACAGCGCCCGCTTCCATGAGCTGGACAGGGATGAGCTCAAAAGAAAGGTCGAGAACAGGGAGAATGAATACGACCTGAGCTAGGAGAGAGGGGTGAGCTCCAGGGTCACGCCCTCGCCCTCCTTCCAGGACTTCACCACTATCTGATAGTTGTCAAGGGCGTCTGTGCTCCCCCTGATGGTGTTCGATATGTCCGGATTGGAGGCGAGCTGGTTGACCTCGTATTCCCTGAACCCCTCATAGACTCCTCTGCCGCCCTCGTCATGGTAGATGGTGAAGTCCCAGAAATAGAGGCCGAGGCAGCCGTTGATGTCGTTTGTGAGATAGATGTAGGCGTCGCCTATCTTGACGGCGTTGTAGAGGCTGATGTGCACCTCAAGGGGGGCCGTGGGAGCAGGATACACCGCCTCAGGCTCCACAGGGAGGTAGCTCACCGCCGGACCTGCCGGGGGAGGGGTTGTGGTGGCCTGGGCCGTTGGCGCAGGCGTCCATGTGGGCGCCGCTGTGGCCGTGGGGGCCGGCGTCTCAGTGGCCGGGAGCCCGGTCTCAAGGGGCATGCCCTCGCCTCTCCACTCCTCGAGGGAGCCGTCGTAGAGCCGCACCCGCGGGTAGCCGAGAAGCTCCTTGAGCTCGTACCAGATGACGGAGGCGCGATGGCCGGTGTGGCAGTAGGTGATGACCTCCCTGTCCGGTGTCACGCCGTGGGAACTGTAGAGGTCTCTCAGCTCCTCAACAGCCTTGAAGGTGCCGTCGGGGTTCAGGGTGTGCTCTGGCGCTATGAAGACCGCTCCCGGTATATGGCCCTCGTTGAGATATTCCTCGCTCGTGGTGGCATCGACTATCACCGTGTCAGGTCTGCCGATGGCCGCCTCCACCTGCTCCAGCGTGGCGATGAGGCTGTCTTCAGGCCCGCTGGCTGTGTATTGGGATGGCTCCGGTTGAGAGGGGGCCTCAGCGCTCAGCTCTCCGCCTGCCTCCTCCCAGCTCTTGAGGCCGCCGTCGAGGATGGCCGCCTTCTCATGGCCGTAGTAGCGGAGTATCCAGAGCATCCGGGTAGCATACTTGTGGTCAGGCTGGTCGTCATAGACCACCACAGGGTCATCGGCAGAGATTCCCAGGCCTGACATGAGCGCCTCGAAATCATCCTTGCCGAGCACCAGATGGGGATAGGCGCCATCGGGGTCGAAGAGTTCCTCAAGGGCGTCTATATGCAGGGCGCCGGGGATGTGCCCCTCGTCGTAGCTGCTCCTGCTTCCAAGGTATATCACCTTATAAGCGCCCCGTTTCTCCATGAGCTCGGCCGCAGATATGAGCGGGGCCACATCAGGGCTCTCCTGCCCCGGATAGGCCAGCTCGCCGCCAAGGGCCTTCCAGGCCCTGATGCCATCTGTAATATCCACGATGTTGGTGTAGCCCATGCCCAGAAGGGTGTCCGACGCCTTATGGGACCTGACCCCTGCCTCGCAGTACACCACGATCCGTGTGTCCTTTGACAGGTTCAGCTCATCTATGCGCTCACCTATCTCTGTATATGGTATGTGATAGGCGCCGGGTATATAGCCGGAGGCGTACTCCTCTTCGGTCCTCACATCGATGAGCACATAATCCCCTCCTCCATAGATACTGTTCATGAACTCCGAGGCGGTGATCTCAGCGGCCTTCGGGGCATCCGGGGCCCCTGCCCTGTTCACATCCGTTCCCAGACATGCCGCTGACAGGAGCAGGAGCGACACCAGCAGCAGGATCTTAGATCTGTTCATGATATACATCTAAACCCCGTCAGATTTAACCTTTGTAAAGGATTTCCCAAAAAAATCAGCGGCTGGTCATCCATAGAGCTTCAGTGTCTCCTCAGCTATCCTCTTCCATGAATACCTGCTCTTGGAGAGCTCAAGGCAGCGGGCGCTCATCCTCTCAAGCCTTTCCCGGTCCTGCAGAAGCCCTGTTATGGCACGGGCAAGGGCCTCAGTATCCCCCGGTGGAACGGTGCATCCGCTCCTTCCCTCCTCCACGAGCCCGGACACACCGTGATTGGTGGCCACAACAGGTCTGCCGAAGGTGTAGGCGAGCTGGACCATGGGCCCGCGGATCGCCCTGCGGTAGGGGAGGGCCACCACATCGGCTGCCATGAAGATCCCCTCGGCATCCTCCATAGGTATGTATCCAAATCTCTTTATCACCGCATCCTCTATCCCAAGCTCCTGTATCAGGGCCATGTATCGCTCCCTGTCTCTCCCGGGGTCGCCTGCAACTATGAGCCTGCTCTCCGGAAGCTCTAGCCTCACATCCCTGAAGGCCCTTAACAGGTCTTCAAGGCCCTTTTGCCTGCTCATATATCCGAAGAAAAGCACCACAGGGCTCTCAGGCGGGATGCCGAGCCTTTTACGCCCCTCTTCTCTGGACACCCTGCCATGCTTGTAGAGCTCATAGCTCCCCTCTGGTATGACCTGTATCCTCTCAGGGTCCACATTGAAGAGGTCGAGTATGGATTCCCTGTCATAGTCTGAGTGCACGATCAGCTGGTCCACCGCCCTGTATAGCCATCCATAGATGGGCAGATGATAGAACCTCCTCCTGTGCGGCAGGACATGGTGTGGCGTGTAGACGAGCTTCAAACCTTTAAAACGACGGAGCAGCCTCACAAGGGGGTAATCGCTCTTTCGCAGACCCTGAAAATGCACTGCCCCTGGACGCTCCCTTCGCACATGCTCTATGATAGGGATGTAGTGAAGAGGAAGCCTGCGGCTGTAGACCCTTTCTATCTGGAACGCAGGGCTCTTCCCAGCGAGCTCATAGTCCTTGCCGGTCATGAGGGTCACCTCATGGCCAAGGGCCTGAAGCGCATCGCATAGGCTGAAGGTGTAGTGGGAGAGCTTTCCGGCGCCTGATGGCTCACAGATGAGTATCTTCATCGTCATATGCTCCTCAGCCTGCAGCATCTCTTGCAGACCGACAGTAGGTTATTGGTAAGCAGCATCTTTCGAAACCCTGCCATATCCCCGTTGTTCCAGAGTTCTTCAAAACCTCTTTTTTTCAGGCTGCCGAAGGTCTTCCTGATGATGTGGCAATAGACAAGGCTCCCCTCTGTGTTTATCCTTGGAATGAGCAGGTGCTTGCAAAAAAGGGTTCTGCCCTCTCTTATGCGGCCGCCCAGGAACTCCTCAGGATATAGCTCGGCCACCTTCGGGATGAGAGAGACCCTGATGCCCCGCTCCCCTGCCAGGCCGTCTATCCGCTCCTTGAGCCCTCTGAGCTCATCTGCATGGTAGCCGTAGCCGCCGCCCTCCTTTATGTTGGCTGCAATGGGCAGGTCGCCTGCGGCCCTCACCTCCTCTGGCGTGCAGAACATCTCAGGCTCAAGACGATACTCCCCTATGCCCAGCTCTCTGATCAGGCTGAACACATGGGGGATGCTGCCTATGTTCTCTTCCATGATGACGGTGTTCACAGAGACAGGCTGATATGGTGAAAGCATCCGGATGGCCTCAACGGTCTGGTCAAAGGCGGCCTCCGAGCCCCTTATCCTGTTATGAAGCTCCCTTGGGCCGTCTATGGAGAGGCCGATGCTCAGGATGTTATTGTATCCCCTGAGCTGCCCCACCCTCTCCTCTGTGAGGAGCGTGCCGTTGGTGGTCATCCTCACCTTCAGACCCCTCTCGCTGAGTAGGTCAAGGATGTCAAAGATATCCTGCCGCAGGAATATCTCACCGCCTATGAGGCGTATCTCACCCGTGCTCTCCGGAAGGCCCTCCACGATATCCCTGACCTCTTTCAGGGTGAGCTCGTCCCTTGATCCCCTGTCCCGGAAGCACATCTGACAGCTCAGATTACACCGCAGCGTGAGCTCCAGCGTGGCCTTCGTGGGCAGAGGGGTGGCCCCTTCCATGATCTCTTCCTTGAGCCTTCTGAACTCTGACCTGCGCTCCAGCTCGATTGCACGTCCCGCCGACATTATCTCCATCGCCTCACTTTCAAGCAGTATTCAGATAACCTCTCCATGGAGGTTCTTTAAAACTGTGTCGGCAATCCTGAAGAGCTCCTTTTCAGCTGTCCCAGGGCGCCTTGCCCTGCTGGAAGATGGTGATCTCATCGGGCTTGGCCCCCACCAGATCGGCTACCGTCACCCTGTCGGTGCAGCTCTGGCACATATCCAGCATCTCCAGCCCCCTCTCCTTGAGCCTGCCTTTGAGCTTTCTCATGGCGGCCTCGGCCATGATGGGCTTGCCGCACTGGGAGCAGGAGATGATGGGGACCTCGAACTTCCTCTCCTCCCTCTCAAGGAAGGGCTTCAGATCAAGGACCCTCTCCATCTTGATGACCTTCTCAGGACATATCTCCTGGCAGAGGCCGCATCCTATGCAGAGGCTGTGGTTGTAGTAGATGTCGATGACCTCATCACCCTCATGGCGAAGCGCGCCGGTGCCGCAGTGGAAGGCGCAGGAGCCGCAGAGGGTGCACTCCTTCTCGTCAACGGTCACAAATCCCACGGGCAGCTCGCCCTCCAGCCTCCCCTCTCTCACGCCCGTCTTCTCTGCGAAGCCTGCGATGAGGGTGTGGAAGAGGGCCCGCTTCCCCCCTTCTTTTATATCGATTGCTGTGAGGTCGGCAGGCCTCTTTTTCCTGAGGGCGCTCTTCCCAAGGCCTTTCAGCCTCTCCTCAAAGTCCTTCATCTGCCTTGCAAAGGCCTCCGGGTCCGTGCCGTCGCCTGAGAGCATCCTCACCCGCTCCTTACCAAGGCCGAAGAAGTCAAGAACAGACCTTGCCATGGCCGCTGAC
>RFHW01000058.1 GCA_003695745.1 Methanobacteriota archaeon
CCCCAGGACCGTGCGATCCAGCGTCTGCGGAGGAAGGACACAGGCCGAGTCGCCGCTGTGCACCCCCGCCTGCTCGATGTGCTCCATGATGCCGCCGATATAGACGTCGGTGCCGTCTGAGACAGCGTCCACATCCACCTCCACTGCGCCCTCAAGGAACCTGTCGATGAGGATGGGGTGCTCAGGCGATATCTGCGCTGCCTCGGCCATGTACTCCTCAAGCTGCTCGTCGTCATAGACGATCTCCATGGCCCTGCCGCCCAGCACGTAGGAAGGCCGGACCAGGACGGGGTAGCCGATGGAGTGGGCGATCTCCCGCGCCTCCTCGTAGGAGTAGCCTGTGCCGTAGTCTGCCTGCGGGATGCCGAGGCGCTTCAATATCACTGTGAACTTCTCCCTGTCCTCTGCGGTGTCGATGCTCTCTGGGCTGGTCCCAAGGATCTTCACACCTCTCTTGGCAAGGGGCACGGCGAGATTCAGGGGCGTCTGCCCCCCGAACTGGACGATCACCCCAAGGGGTTTTTCTTTCTCGATGATGTTGAGCACGTCCTCAAGCGTCAGGGGCTCGAAATAGAGCCGGTCCGAGGTGTCATAATCGGTGGACACCGTCTCCGGGTTGTTGTTCACCATGATCGCCTCATAGCCCATCTCCCGCAGCGCCAGCACGCCGTGGACGCAGCAGTAGTCGAACTCGATGCCCTGACCTATGCGGATCGGCCCAGAGCCGAGGAGCAGGACCTTCCTGCCCTCCTTCACCTTGACTTCGTCAACAGCCTCGTAGCTGGAATAATAATAGGGTGTCTTGGCCTCGAACTCGGCGGCGCAGGTGTCCACCATCTTATAGGCAGGTGTGGCCGCCCTCTTTCTCAGCTTCCGGGCAGAGTCATAATCGATCCCGAGGAGGTGGGCGAGCTGATAGTCTGAGAAGCCAAGGCGCTTGGCCCTGAATATCATGTCTTCCGTAACACCCTCCGGACCCGCTGCCTCAAGGGTCTTTTCCATCTCCAGGATATTTCCAAGCTTGCTGATGAACCACGGGCTGATGCCCGATAGCTCATTGATCTCCTCAACGGTCATGCCCTGTTTGAGGGCGTCGTAGAGCTGGAAGATCCGGTCGTGGGTGGGCGTTGCAAGGCCTTCTCTGATCTTCTCCAGAGGCCATGTCCTGCGCCCATCGGCCGTTATGCCGTGGCGCCTGATGTCAAGGCTTCGAATCGCCTTCTGCAGGCTCTCCTCAAAGGTCCTGCCGATGCTCATCACCTCGCCTGTGGATTTCATCTGGGTGCCGATCCTCCTGTCAGCGGTCTTGAACTTGTCAAAGGGCCACCTCGGTATCTTGGTCACGATGTAGTCGAGGGCGGGCTCGAAGCTCGCCGGCGTGGTCTTGGTCACGTCATTTCGGATCTCATCGAGTGTGAGGCCCACTGCGATCTTGGCCGATATCTTTGCAATGGGATAGCCTGTTGCCTTCGATGCCAGCGCCGAGCTCCGCGATACACGGGGGTTCACCTCGATCACATAATACTCCCAACTCTGGGGGTTCACGGCAAACTGGATGTTGCAGCCCCCTTCGATCTTGAGGGCGCGGATGATCTTCAGGGCCGCTGAGCGCAGGGTCTGATGCTCCTGATCCCGCAGGGTCTGAGCCGGCGCAACCACGATGGACTCGCCGGTGTGGATGCCCATGGGGTCCAGGTTCTCCATGTTGCAGATGGTGATGCAGTTGTCAGCCCTGTCTCGCATGACCTCATACTCATACTCGTACCAGCCGAGGAGGCTTTTCTCGATGAGCACCTGATGGATCATGCTCACAGAGAGGCCGAAGCCAGCCACCTCCTCGAGCTCCCGCGGGTTGTGTGCCACGCCGCCGCCGGTGCCGCCAAGGGTGTAAGCCGGTCTGATGATGACTGGATAGCCGATGTCCTCAGCGGCCTGCAGCGCCTCCTCAACACTCTCAACAGCCCTGCTCGGAGGTATAGGCTCGCCGATGCTTTCCATGAGCCGGGCAAAGCCCTCGCGGTCCTCAGCGGTCTTGATGGCAGAGACAGATGTTCCGAGGACTTTGACATCATATTTTTCAAGAACACCGAGGTCCGCCAGCTCTGAGACAAGGTTCAGGCCGGTCTGCCCCCCCATCGACGGCAGTATCCCGTCGGGACGCTCCTTCTCAATGATTTTCTCAAGGATACCCGGCGTCAGAGGCTCCACATACACGGTGTCAGCCGTGTCAGGGTCGGTCTGGATCGTCGCAGGATTCGAGTTCACAAGCACCGTCTCAAAGCCCTCCTCACGAAGACTCTTAACAGCCTGGCTCCCGCTATAGTCAAACTCCGCAGCCTGACCAATCACGATCGGCCCGCTGCCAATGACCATGACCTTCCGGATGTCAGAGCGGAGAGGCATTTAAGAATCACCTGACTTTGATTTCTTCACTTTCGCATACGTAATGCTGATCAAAATTCCAAACAATATCCCGACCAATGGGGCGCATATGAGCACAAAATTGAATC
>RFHW01000059.1 GCA_003695745.1 Methanobacteriota archaeon
AGGCTCTATCATGGCCCTTGCAACAAAGGATGTCCTTACGATCCCGCCTACATCCACCATTAAATCGGCCATCGAGGTGATGATGGAAAACAGGTTCAGAAGGCTCCCTGTGGCAGACCCTGGCACAGACCGTCTCCTCGGGATGCTTGGGAGCAGCGCCATAGAGGACCTCATTGGAGGCGGCGGGAACTACCAGTTCATCAGCAAAGGCCATCGCGGGAACTTCCTCTCCGCCATCAACGACTCGGTGAGGCGGATCATGAACAGAGAGGTCCTGACTCTGGACAAAAGGAGCTCGGCAAAGGATGCCATCCATGCCATCCTCTCCTCAAAAAGGGGCGGTGTTGTCGTCGTTGACAGGGACAGGATCGTTCAGGGCATCGTTACAGAAAGGGACCTGCTGAAGCCTGCGATGGAGGCCTCTGCAGGGAAGGAGGTGTCTGAGCTCATGACTGAGAGGGTCATCTCCGCCACACCCGGCACAAGCGTGGGGGACGCTGCAAAGATCATGATCAGGAACAGCTTCAGACGGATCCCCATCGTCTCAGAAGACCGTCTGGTGGGCCTGGTCACCACAAGGACGCTCGTAAACTTCATAGGCCGAAACGGGGCGTTCCACAGGCTCAGGAAGAACGACATGGAGGAGGTGCTGAACACAAGGGTGAGCGATGTGATGAGCCATACCACGGCATCCGTTGAAAGGGACGCCCCCCTGAGAGCGGCTATCGACCTCATGCTCTCCACAGGCGAGGGCACGGTATGCGTCGTCGAGGGGGATCAGCTGGCAGGCATCCTCACTGAAAGGGATGTTGTGAAGACCCTTGCCGCATAAGCTTTGTTTTCATGACAGAGAACCCAGAGATCGTCACAATCGGCCACACAAGCATAGACAGTGTGGAGATAGGCGGGAAGACCACGAGGCAGCTTGGAGGAGCGGCCGTCTACTCTGCCATGGCCGCAAAGACCTTCGGGAAGACGGGCATCGTCTCGCGGGTTGGAAGGGACTTCCCACCCTCTTTTCTCAAGATACTGACTGAGGCCGGGATCAGCACCACAGGTATCCGGAAGCTCAACGGCAAGAGCACCCTCTTCGAGATAGAGTATGACGAGGATGGAGCAGCCCATTACAGGGGCTTCAAGCTCAACGCAGGCCGCCAGATACAGGCCAGGGACATACCCCTCTCCTTTCTCAACGCAAAGGGTTTTCACATCGCGCCCATGAACCCGGGCAAGCAGCGCCGCATCGTGGACTTCCTGCGGGAGAAGACCTATGCCATTGTCTCTCTCAACACCTACATGGGCTATGCCCGGCAATATAAGAAGGCCCTTCTCGACCTCATGCCTATGGTGGACATATTCACCATGAACGATGACGAGGCCATGGTGCTCTCAGACAAAAGGACCTTTGAGCACGCCCTTAAAAAGCTCAAGAAGACCCTGCACAACCACATCATCATAACCATGGGCGTCTTTGGAAGCATCGTCCTCTCAGAGGGCGAGATCAACTTCTTCCCGGCCGTGTACCAGGAGCGGGTGGTGGACCTCACCGGCTGCGGCGATGCCTTCGCAGGGTCCTTCCTCGCCGCCTATGTAAAGACAGGCGACCCCTATAAGGCGGCGAACATAGCGAACAGCGTGGCAGGGCTCAACGCCACGGGCTGGAACTATCAGGCCCTCAAGCCCCTTGAGTTCAAAAGCCTTGAGAGGTTCCAGCTCTACATCACCAGCCGCCAGCGCCGGCTCAAGAAGAAGCAGAAGATGCTGGAGGCCTTCTTCAAATAGATTTGAGCGAAAATAGTGTCATGTCCGCTCAGTGCTCATAGGGCTCATCACGCTAATCCCAAGGGGATTAAATCAGTTCGCCCATCATTCATCATTGCGGCAAGAGGCATGTGGAAGGGCAACCTTTTAAATCTTATCCATAGTTTTCACGTATCTCTCTCACCATGAAGAGGAGCTTTCGCCCCTGATCGGTCAGACTGTAATAGACGGGCCTGTATTTTTCAGAGGAGACCCTCCTTTCGATGAGCCCCTTCTTCTCCAGCGAGTTCAGCCTCCTGGATGTGGTGGTTGGATTGCCCACGAACTCCTCCAGCTCCTTGTATTTGAGGCTCTCCTCTTTCTCCAGGCTTTCCAGGATCTCTATAACGCCTCGCTGTGAGAGTATCTTAAAGATGTCCTCTTCCAAGTTAATCAGCACTGCAAAAGAATCGCAATGTATTTAACATATTGCTAACAATATTGAAAGTAACATTTCATTGAATGAAAAAATTTATAAATAAGAACAGAAAAAACAGACCATTGTGAACAAAAACAGATCATCAATGACCGAAGTGATAGACTGGGAGAGATACGAAAAGATGACCCTTGCCGAGAAATGGGCCTACCTGAACGAAAAGACCCAAGAGATCGACGAGAAGATCAGAAAGATCCTCCGAAGGCGCTAGACCAGATCCTCCCGCAGCTCATCAGGAAGCATATGGGGGATGTCATCGATGATGGGATACCACCTGTTGCACTCAGAGCAGATGAGCACCTCGCCCTTGATCCTCTTCACAGACCCGCCGCACTTGGCGCACAGGCCCTCCTCCTTCGCCCTGTCCGCAGGATACCTGATGCCGCACTTCTCACACAGAATAAAGTCGTAGTCCCGGTGATAGACCACGTCCTTCTTGTCGATGGGGCAGGCAAGTATCTCAAGAAGCTCCTTTGAAACAGGCATATCCACGGAGTTCACAGCCCCAGTTTTTAAATTTTTCCCTGCCTTTGTGACGGAAAATGTTATATGGCGCCAGACCATAATCTGGCTTGATTTAAAAATGGAAGTCAAGGAAATAGAGCTCAAAGGACACATCATAGACTCATTCATACTGCCCAAGGTATTTGACACCATCATGGACATGGGAGGGGACTTCCATGTTGAGGAGTTCATCATCGGGAAGGAGAAGACAGAGCCCTCCTATACACGCATACTCATCAAGGGCAGGGACCGCCAGCACCTTGACGACATCCTGGGCGAGCTCATAAAGATCGGCGCAACCGTCCCGGAGGTGGAGGAGGCGGAGCTGAAACCAGCGCCCAAGGACAGGACGCTGCCCGACAATTTCTACTCAACCACCAATCACCCCACATACATCAGGATCGACAGCGGCTGGGTCAAGGCAGAGAACCAGGAGATGGACCTTGTAATAGTGGTTGACAGAAAAGCGAGGACCGCAAGATGCGTGCCCATAAGCGATGTAAGGAAGGGCGACCTCATAGTGGTGGGGAAAAAGGGAATACGGGTCGAGCCGCCTGAGAGGCCGCGCACATACAGCGTCTTCCAGTTCATGAACTCCGCCGTCTCCTCTGAAAAACCCACCGACTCGCTCATAGAGGAGATTGCAAGAGAAGTTCTGAATGTGAAGAAAAGAGGGGGGAAGGTCCTTGTGGTGGCAGGCCCGGCCGTGGTGCACACCGGAGCCCACAAATACCTTGCAGAGATGATCAAAGAGGGTTTTGTGGACGTCCTCTTCGCAGGCAACGCCCTTGCAGTCCATGACATAGAGCACGCCCTATACGGCACATCACTGGGCGTGAACATCGAAACAGGGCGCCCGGCAGAGGGAGGCCACCGCCACCACCTCTACGCGATAAACGAGGTGATGAAGGCAGGCAGCATCAGAGAGCTCGTCGAGACAGGGCGCCTGAAAGGGGGGATCATGTTCGAATGCATAAAAAAGAGGGTGCCCTTTGTCCTTGCAGGCTCGATCAGGGACGACGGCCCCCTGCCGGAGGTCATAACAGACGTTATAGAGGCCCAGAGGGCCATGCGCAGGGAGCTGAAAGGTGTGGAGCTTGTGCTAATGCTCTCAACACTTCTGCACTCCATCGCGGTGGGGAACCTCCTGCCATCAAATGTGAAGACCGTTTTTGTGGACATCAACCCTGCCAACGTGACCAAGCTCTCAGACAGAGGCACGGCGCAGGCGCTGGGCGTGGTGACAGACGTGGGCACATTCCTCCCTCTCATCAGAAAGAAGCTTAAAAAGATAAAGGCCTGAAAAGAGGAGAGGGAAAACCCCTTCTGCGGCTGTGGTCTAGAGGTCAGGACATTGGCCTTCCAAGCCAATTGCCCGGGTTCAAATCCCGGCAGCCGCATCTTTTTCTTCTGAAAAGAAGAATCCCCCTCAAAAGAACCTGATTTTTTCGGGCCTAAAAAACCTTGTGGGAAAAACGTCTCTGCCCTCTCAATTTAGGCCTCCTTCCGGCTGCCCACATTTTTAATATGATGGAGGTGTAGTGGATAGGTGGTTGGGCCTGTAGTCTAGCGGATAGGACACCGGGCTTCGGACCCGGCAACCAGGGTTCAAATCCCTGCAGGCCCGCTGCAGCCTTTTCTTTGGATGCAGAGAGGTCGCTGGAAAGCTCAAAGACCTCCCCTCGTTATCGGCCGGTCTCCTCCTCGATCCACCGGAGGTAGGCGGGGCTTCCCTTCTCTATGGGCACAGCTATGATGGCAGGGTTTTCATAGCTGTGAAGCTCCCTTATCCTTTCTATGAGCCGCTCCACCTTCTCTGCCTTTGTCTTCAGCAGCAGGATCGATTCGGCGTCCTCTTGGACCGCGCCTTTCCACCAGTAGACCGAGGATATCTCTGGGATGATGTTGGCGCAGGCCGCAAGCCGCTCCTCCACCACGGTCTTTCCAATCCTCTTTGACTCCGTCACACCTGACGTGGTCACCTCAACTATCGCATACATCTGTCTAGCTCCCTGCCAGCGCACCTGAGAAGAGGCCGAAATGGGGGCCCAGATTGATGATCACAAGCAATAGGAGGAAGAGATTGAAAAAGGTTATTATCTCGCCTGCCCTCGGTGTTCTCTCCTCCATATATAGGGCGAACATCCTCCCGCCGTCAAGGGGGTAGATTGGCAGGATGTTTGTGAGGCCGATTGCAAGGTTCAGGCCGGCGATCCATCTTAAGGCGTTTATGATCACCTCGAAGACGGTGAAAACACGCTCCTCATCAAAGAGCCTTGAAACATATGGTCTGGCCTTGAGCCTCGGCAGCACCGATATGCCGATGAACCCCTTTTCATGGCCCTCTAGCGCTTCGGGCGTGACCAGAAAATCGCCTTTATCGGTATTCACCACCACAGGCACGCCTGGCCTGAGCGCTGGAACAGCGGCGGTGAAATCCTCCACGGTGGTTATCTTTCTCCCGCCTATTCCAAGGAGCGCCATGTCCGCCCGGAGCCCTGCCCTGTATGCAGGGGAGTCTGCTGTGACGTTGTAGATGTAAAGCCCTGCCGGTTCGAATGTGAGCGGCACTATGAGGAAGAGGATGGCAAGAAGGATCAGACCGGCTCCAAGGGCTGCGATGAAGTTCCCCATTGAGCCTGCGGCATAGACACGGAGCTTCGAGTCAGCGCCTTTCCTTTCAAGCTCCTCATCATCGGGCTCAACGAAGGCGCCCAGCGGGATTAAGGTAACTGAGATGATGCCCAGGGACTTTAAAGGTATGCCCTCGGCCCTTGCCACCAGCCCGTGCATGAACTCATGCGCCACCAGTATGACGGCGATGGAGAGGAGGAAGTAGCCCCATGGGACAGATACCACGCCTGGGCGGTTGGTTATGCCCTTTGGGAGGACAGGGCCCATCCCGGGCTCGGCACCGGGTGTTGTGAGGATGTGAAAGGCGCCCAGCAACAGGGCGATGGACCCGACAACTATCAGCGGCGCCGAGATGTAGACGGCAAAGCCCCCTATCCTCCTGAGGAGCCCCTTCCTTTTTTGGGCCGCCCTTTCTATGGTGTCAAGGCCTTTTTCAGACCTTATGATCAGGGAGATGGGGCTTCTCTCGATCCCTCGCCTCTCAAACTCCCTCTGAGGTATGAGGAGCACAAGCATCCAGAGGGCGATGAAGAGGGCAGCAAAGACCGAAACCAATATATCACCTAACCTGCAGGGAACCTCCACGTTATAAAAGATTTGTGATTGAGATGGATCGGCTGGAACTGAGACGGCAGCTCATACATGCATCTGGCGTGGCAGTGGCTCTCGCCGTGAAATGGGGCTATCACCGCTTCGGCGGATGGATGGCGCCTGCCGCTGCGCTTACCGCTGCGCTGGCGCTGGGATACGGGTTCTCCTATCTCCACAGGATGGGTGCGCATCTGCCTATCCTGACAGAGGTGATCCTTTCCTCTGAGCGGGAGCATGACAGGGATTTCCCTGGCCGCGGGGCCCTTCGCTTCTTCACAGGCGCGCTTCTTGTCCTCCTCATTTTCAGGAGCGACATAGAGATCGTTGCCGCTGCCATAGTGGTCCTTGCCCTTGGGGACTCGGCCTCAACCCTTGGGGGTCTTGCCTTTGGCAGGCACAGGCTGCCACACAACGGCAAGAAAAGCTTTGAAGGCTCTCTTTCAGGGTTTGTGGCCGCCTTCCTTGGGCTTGCGCTGATAGCGCCATTCCCATTATCCCTTTCAGCGGCAGCCTCCCTCACAGGGGTTGCTGTAGAGTCGCTGCCCCTGGAGATCGATGACAACATTACTGTGCCCATATCCACAGGGTTTGTGATCTGGCTCTTTAAGGCAGGGATAATTATTTAATCCCCCGCTGAGAAGTGAGGGGCAATGGGCAAGGTAAAGGCCGCCGTAGTGCTTGCTGCAGGCAGGGGCACAAGGCTTCAGCCTGTCACATCAGACACATCCAAGTGCATGCTGCCCATAGCAGGCAAGCCCATCCTCTGGTACATACTGGACGTGGTGAGAAAGGCGCAGATAGACCGCATCTATCTCATCGTAGGATACAAGAAAGAGCGGATAGCCGATTACTTCGGCGACGGCTCCAAGATGGGTCTCAACATCACCTATGTGGAGCAGGAGAGGAGGGACGGCACGGCAAGCGCCATAGGGCTGTTGAGCCTGGAGGAGGACTTCCTGGTCCTCAATGGCGACACCCTCATAGACGTTGAGGATGTGCGGCGCATACTGGAAAACCACAGGGGAGATGCCACCATTGGGGTTAGAAGGGTGGAGGACCCCCAGCAGTACGGGGTGGTGGACACAGACAGCGGCGGCAGGGTCCGGTCCATCGTGGAAAAGCCCCAGACCTTCATCTCAGACATGGCGAATGCCGGGGTGTACGTGTTCTCGCCAGCCATCTTCAAGGCCATTGAAAGGACAGGCAGGTCTGAGCGCGGGGAATATGAGATCACCTCCTCCATCCAGCTCCTGATAGAGGATGGCAGGGATGTGCGTGCGGTGGAGCTTTCCGGGCTCTGGTCTGACATCGGCAACCCATGGAACTACCTTGATTCCAACGGCGTCATCCTTGGCAGGATGAAATCGGACATCCGGGGCGTGGTGGAGAAGGGGGCCACGGTCAAGGGGACGCTCATCCTTGGAGAGGGCTCGGTCGTAAGGGCCGGGACCTACATACAGGGCCCTGTATCCATTGGAAAAGGCTGCACCATCGGCCCCAACGCCTATATCCGGGATTTCACATCCATAGGCAACAACTGCCGCGTTGGCAATGCCGTGGAGCTGAAGAACAGCATCATCATGGACAACACGAACATCAGCCACCTCAGCTATGTGGGCGACTCGATCATCGGCTCGGGCTGCAACTTCGGGGCAGGCACCCTTGTGGGCAACCTCCGGCTCGATGAGAAGAGCGTGAAGATGCGCATAGGCGACGAGCTCTATGACACCGGGAGGCGCAAGATGGGCTGCGTCGTGGGCGACAATGTGAAGACAGGGCTGAACGTGATGATAAACTCAGGGCGGAAGATAGGGGCCAACGCCATGATAGGCCCCGGGGTCATCGTCTACCGCGACGTGCCTGAGAGGGCCTTTCTCGTGAAGAAGCAGGAGCTTGAGATGCGGGATATAGATGGGGATCTTTGAGGAGCTCAAGGAGATAGTTGGGGAGGAGAACTTCTCTAGGAGGGAGGAGGAGCTACTGGCCTATTCAAGGGACTCCTCCTTTTTCCAGGAAACCCCTATCTGCGTGGTAAGGCCCAGGACCTGTGATGAGGTGGCAGGGATCGTAAGGCTCGCTTCAGAGAAGAGGGTGCCCATCATACCCCGTGGAGCCGGCACGAACCCCTGCGGCGAGGTGGTGGGCAAAGCTATAGTGCTGGACCTCTCAGGTATGAACAGGATAATCGAGGTGAACGAGAGGGACATGTATGCCGTGGTGGAGCCCGGTGTGGTGAGGGATGAGCTCAACAGGGCTCTTGAGCGGTACGGCCTCTTCTTCCCCCCTGACCCTGCCTCATCAAGGGTCGCCACCATCGGCGGTATGCTCGCCAACAACTCCTCAGGGCTTCACGCTGTGAAATACGGCACAACACAGGACTATGTTCTCGCCCTTGAGGTGGTGCTGCCCGGTGGTGAGGTCATCGAGACAGGCACTCTCGCGCGCAAGAGCTCCTCAGGCTATAGCCTCTGCCGCCTCTTCGTGGGCTCAGAGGGCACCCTCGGCGTCATCACAAGAGCCACCCTAAGGCTCCTGCCTATACCTGAGCACAGGGAGACGGTGGCCTTCACCATTGACAGCCTCGATGAGCTGAAGGGTGTTCAGGAGGCTGTGATGGCCCTTCTGCCAGCTGCCTTCGAGTTCATGGACGAGATCTGCCTGCGCGTGCTGGCTGAGAAAAAGGGGTTGAAGGTGGAGGGGGGCTCTGGAATCATCGCCGTTGAGTTCGATGGTGTGAGAGGCGAGGCAGAGGCCTGTGCAGAGAGGCTGAGAGGAAGGTTTGGAGAGGAGCTCGGGGCAGGGGATATCTGGGAGATGAGAAAGACCCTGGTGCCCTCGCTTGCCTCCTACAGCGATAAAAGCCCCTTGGCAGTTACAGAGGACATAGGCGTTCCTGTTTCAAAGGCCCCTGACGCTATCAGACGGGTGAAGGAGATATATGGCGAAGCAGGCTTCGAGGTGGCTGTCTACGGGCATCTGGGCGATGGCAACCTGCACATGCGTGTCTTCGGCGAGCCCGCGCCAGAGCTTGAACATGCGGCGGACGAGGTCTATGCCTATGTGATAGATGCCGGCGGCACGATCTCAAGCGAGCACGGCATAGGCAGGCTTCGCAGAAGGTATATGGAGGCCCAGCACGGCCCTGCGCTGGAGCTGATGAAGCGGATCAAGCAGGCCTTGGACCCAATGGGCATCATGAACCCGGGGTGCATGCTTTGATCGAAGAAGCTCTCAAGGGCAGAGGCGGCGCAACGGCCATCCATATCATGGTCAAGGCAGGCGCCAGCACTGAAGGGATAGAGGGGTTTGACAGATGGCGGGGGCGCATCGTTGTGAGGACCTCTGCAAAGGCGGTGGAGGGCAGGGCCAACAGGGCGATTGTCCGGCTCTTCTCCCGGTGTCTTGAGCTCCCTCCAAGGGATATCAGGATCACAGCCGGGGAGAAAAGCACGCTGAAGACCCTTGAGGTGGGGATGGACATGGAGGGGGTTATGGCGGCCCTTCAAAGCATATTGGGAGAGGTTTGATGGTGGGTGGATGGGTGGGCCTGTGGTATTTGCGGGTAACAGATCGGAGGTAGTTAAGAACAAGCTACCACAGGCTTGAACTATAATCATTGATAATTATATTTAAATCTTTCTATCACATCACGCCTGTCCAAAGCAGCGATAAGCGTCGACGCCTTGGGGCCCTTCTCCTCCCCAAGGATGACAAGATAGACGGCCCTGAAGGCATCCCTGGTGGCCAGCCCAAGCTCCTTTGAAAGCCCATAGATCCTGTTCTGGATCTCCTCCTCAGAAGGCTCCCCCCTATCAAGCCAGTCCGCCAGCCTTCTTAAGAACTCTTTCTGAAGCCCGCTCAGACCCTCGGCAGGCGCCTGCGATATGGAGGGGATCCCGACCCCGTATCTCTCGGCCCACCGCCGCGCCCGCGCCCGCCGGTCCAGAATGAGCTGATGGACCTCCTCAGAGTAATGGCCGGTGCGCTTCACGCTCCTGATAAAGGAATCCTCGTCAGGGAATATTCTTGAGAGGAAGGCTGCCATGGAGAACTGCAGCCCCACATAGGGCTTGGGCTCTTTCAGATGAGATATCTCATAGAGACGCCTCTTGGCAGGCTCGAGGTCGCCGCTCCAATAGCCCATTGCCGTCCTGTCATACTCATCATAGAGCCTTGGCAGGTCGCTCCATGAAAAGCTGCGGGTCTTCATGAGCTTCTTGTTGTAGAGGAACCGCAGCAGCTCTGGAGGAGCCACCTCCAGCCACTCATGGGGATAGACCACGTTGCCAAGAGAGGCAGACATCTTCTTGCCATCGATCATGAGATGCTCATAGAAAATCGGCACAGGCATGGGGTGGCCCAGCACCCGCTCGCAGAGCTCTCCGTTCACATAGAAGGCGCTGTTCGGCACGGCATACTCCTTGCCAGCTCCCTCTGCCGAGACCTTCCAGAGCGCCCACTGCGCCGCCCACTCACCCTTCCACATGAGCTTGCCCTCATCCCGCAGTGGATCGGCCTCACCCTCATAGCCGCAGCCCGCTGCCACAGCGCTGTCAAAGGAGTAATCACGGCACACATAGCTGAGCCGTCCCCCTCTAAAGCCGCTGACCCGGGGCGTGATGATCTTGCCGCAGCCCCTGCACACCGGGGTCCATGGCGCCCAACCTGCCTTCAGAGGATTGTTCCTGTCCCGGTATCTGTTCTGTATCTCGATAACGGTTTCAAGATTCTCAAGCATCCTCTTTATGAAAGGCTGGAAGGAGCCTTTGCGATACTCCTCCATCATGGAGTACCGGGGCATCTCAACACCCACAAACTCGTGAAGCACCTCAAGATACCTGCCCACGTGATGGGCGGCATAGCTCTCATGACAGCCCCACGGGTCAGGTATGTCTGTCACCGGCATCCCGATATGCTCCTCAAAATCCCTTGGCACCCCTTCAGGCACCTTGCGCAGAGGGTCCATGTCCTCAGCCACCCAGATGAGGCTGGCATCCGCCCCCTGATCAAGGAGCGCCCTCACCACAGACTCGCCCCGGATCGTGTCTGAGAGCCTGCCAATGTGAAGGACGCCTGAGATCGAGGCCGATGTCTTCACAACATAGGTGGAGGGCCTCTCTATCTCACTGTCAATGTAGCGGTACCTCTTCCTTGTGAGGATCTCCTCTGCCTTCTGGTCTGCCCAGAAAAGCTCACGGTCTTCCCTTCCGCTGGCCATTAGTTGAAAGACCCACGCCAAGGATTAATATACTTTTTGAGCCGATGAGGGGAGCGATGATAAAGATAGCGGCCCTTGGAAAGATAAGGGACCCCCATATAAAGGCGGTCTTTGAGGAGTATGTGAAGAGGCTGAAGACCTCCATTGCAAGGGTTGAGATAGAGACCGTTAAAGATGGGAAAAGGCTTCTTAAGAGGCTGAAGAAAGAGGATCTCGTCGTCGTGCTCGATAGAGAGGGCAGCTGCCTGTCCTCTGTGGAGCTGGCAGGGTTTATCAGGGAGCACATGCTCACAAGGGACATCCTCTTTATAATCGGAGGGCCGGAGGGGCTCGATGAGGACCTGTTGAAAAGAGCGGATCACCGGCTTTCACTGTCCAAGATGACCTTCACAAGCCAGATGACCTGCCTGATCCTGATAGAGCAGCTCTACCGCGCCTTCACCATCATAAAGGGCGGCAGCTACCATAGATAGACAGAGATGTCCTTGAAAGGAAGCAGATGTGATAACCCAATTTTTATATGTCAGAAGACTGGATTAATAGAGATATGGCAAAGATACTGGTGGTGGACGACGACCCAAAGATCATATTTCTGGCCAAGAAGATACTTAAAAGCTCCGGGCACAGTGTCATAGGCGCTTCAGGTGGGAAGGAAGGCATTAAGAAGCTCAAGAGCGCCCGCCCAGACCTCGTCCTCCTCGATATCATGATGCCCGACATGGACGGCTGGGAGACCCTGAGGATGATACGGGGCTCCAAGGGATTTGAGGAGGTGCCGGTGGCAATGCTCACAGCAATCTCCCTTGGTCCTGACACCCTCAAGAGACGGGAGGTGGACGAGCTCATCGACTACATACAGAAGCCTTTCACCAAGGGCTCGCTCACAAAGAAGGTGAATGAAATACTGGAAGCCCTTGAAGAGGTGGACAGGACCGGCTCACAGATGAAGGGGACAGGACCAGAAAAGCTTGCAGAATACCGGGAGATAGTTAAAAAAGAGCTGCTCCATGAAAACCTCCTTGCCACATTGAGAGAGAACCTGAAGACACAGCCACGCCCCTATGAGGCCGAGATAACGAAAGAGGCCATCTCCTCTGAGCAGGAAAAGCTCCAGGAGCTGGTGGCGAGAAGGGAGGAGATAGAGAGGTCGATCGCCGACAAGGCTTCAATGGAATGAAAACCTCTTCTTAAAGATCTCCCTGCCCCATCACCAAGCCCATGAGAAAGATATTTTAATCCCCGCCGCGTTCCCTCTTTTATGAGCTATCTTGAGCTGGCGAAGGAGAACTTCGACATCATAGCTGTCATAGCGGCAAGCTTTCTCGCCCTGGTCCTCCATGCCGCAGACCTCCTTCCAGAGAGCTATATCCTCCCGCTCATCCTCTTCCTTCTCTCCCTCCATGTGCTCCACGAGCTCCGGGCTGAGATAAAGCATGACGAGGAGGTCGCGGTCATCCACAGCAGGATCCGGGATATCGACACAAAGATCGAGGCAGGCGAGATATCCCTTGTAAATCCGGGAGAGCTTCTACAGCACACGAGGGAGATGGCCCTTAAAAACAGGGGCGAGATATGGTGGTTCAACATCTGCATAAACATGTTCCTCTCTGACGTGGTCTTTGAGAACGTCTTCAAGCCGGCCATAGAGAACAAGATGACCACAAGGATAATACCGGTGCTGAAAGATGGGTACAGAGACCTCTGGGACAGAGAGGTCTTGCCCAAAATAGGGGGATGCAGCGGAGCCGAGAAGGTCTCAGAACCGATCTGGACAGATATCGACGAGAACATCGCCTTCATAATGATAGACGCAGGCGCAGCCGGGCAAAAAGAGGCCGACATCTCAGTCTGGGGCGAGCCCTTCATGGCAGAGTACATGAGCCATGGCGGCGAGGCCAAAAAGAGCGTGCCCAGATACCTGATCCATGTGAAAAGCTCTTCAGAGCTCATCTACCGGTTAAAGGACATCTTTGACAGATACAGGCACAAAGGAAGAGAGCACGATTAAGACCGGGCGGGGGAAAAGAAGAAAGGTCAAAGCATGTTGAGTGGCGCCTTTTTAAGGCCCCTTAATAGAGGTTCTTAATAATAATTTTTAGATGACCGTGTAATTATAACATATTTATTGATATTTAATAACATTAGTAG
>RFHW01000060.1 GCA_003695745.1 Methanobacteriota archaeon
GAAAATCTTATTTTCCCTACATGTATAAAAAAATTATGGTGCCGCAGGGTCATTTTCAAACCCCCTTCTAAACACAGACACGCGCCTTTCAACTTAAAAGAAGGTTTAAATATCCTTCAGTGGAATCTTTCCAGCGTATGGTGTTCTGCACACACTGCGGGAAGAAGCCCAGAGAGGGCGATCTCTATTGCAGGGGCTGCGGCACCAGGCTGCAGGCGGTTTCGCCAGAGCAGGCTGAGGTGGAGAGGGCGATAAGGGAGCTGAAAGGCCTTGTGGAGAGGGTTGCAGAGGAGATAAAAAAGGAGCTTCTCCATCAGGTTGCGGAGGTGGAGAAGGGCTTCAGAGACGGTGTGTTCACCAAGGAGGAGTTTGACTCTGAGGTTGAGGAGATCCGGGGCAGGCTCCTGAGCTTCACCGGCGGGTAAACCCTCTCTTTAACCATCCTTCTTTGATGCGCCCTGCTTTCTGTAGAGCTCTTCCACCCTTTCGATGGTGTCGGCTTCAGCAGGGCTTTTGTCATCGCGCAGCCTGATAAGCCTGGGGAATCGCAGGGCGAAGCCGGAGTCATATTTTGGCGAGCGCTGTATCTCCTGGTATCCCACCTCCACCACCACCTCTGGCATGAGCCGCACCTCCTTGCCGTCCTGAAACTCGATTAAAGGCTTCAGAAGCCGGGTGTACTCTTCAAGCTGCTCCTCTGTCACGCCCGTTGCCACCCGTCCCACATATCTGAACTCGCCGAGCTCGTCCCTTGCGCCGAGGTAGTATGATGAGAGCCAGCCCCTTCTCTTCCCCTCGCCCCAGATGGCGCCTATGATGACAAGGTCCAGTGTCTCGGCAACGGGCTTCACCTTGTACATGTATCCCACCCTTGAGCCTATCACGTATCTGGCGTCAAGGTTCTTCACCATAACGCCTTCGTGACCCATGGACAGGGCGTCGTGGTAGAACCGCTCGGCCTCTTTTATGTCGCCTGTGACGAGCTGTTTTGCCAGCATGAAACGGCCCTTCTCCTCCTTTAACAGGGCCTCCAGCATCTTCCTCCGCTCCCTGAAGGGCCTGTCTATGAGCAGCTCCCCATCTTTATAGAGGATGTCGAATATATGGGTCTCAAAGGGTATCTCCTGCGCAGTCTGCTGGATGTCATATTTTCGTCTGAAACGGCGGAGGATCTCCTGAAAGGGCCGTGGTCTCTTTGTCTCCGGGTCCACGGCCACGGCCTCGCCGTCGACTATGGCCTCGCCAGCGCCTATTGAGGCGAGGGCATATCCCGCCACATCTGGAAGCGCCTCCGTCACATCCTCAAGACGGCGGGAGAATATCCTCACATCCTTCCCTTTTTTGTGGATCTGCACCCTGGCGCCGTCGTATTTTATCTCCACAGCCACTTCATCGCCCTCTTTCAGGGCCTCCTCAAGGGATGGGGCGGCCTGGGCGAGCATGGGTCGCAGCGGCCTTCCCACGGTGACGGTGAGCCTTCTCAGGCCCTCCTCACCGGATTCCCTTGCCACTTTTGCCACAAGGCCCAGGTCGTTCGTGAGCATGAAGGCCCTCTCCACAGCCTTCACATCCACCTCAAAGGCCAGTGCGATGGCGTCCCGCAGCAGCCCCTCTGCAACACCCACCCTGAGCTCTGAGAGAACGGTTCTCACAAGATACATTGCCTCAAGGGGTGTTGCGCTTGAGAAGAGCTCTGCAAGGTATTTTATCTTCCTGTCCTGGGCCCCCGATCCCTTTGAACGGGCTATGCTGGTGAATATCTCGTGCACCCGCTCCACGGTGAGGGTCTCTGTGTAGAGGGTTTTCTGGGGGCGTCTTTCAAAGAGCCTTTTCACCGCCCTCCCTGTGTCCCCCTCCTCACGTATGATGTCCTCTATCTCACCTTTGCCCACTCCTGTGACGAAGGAGACGGCGTTGTAGAGGAGCCCGGGGCCGATGCCGAGCTCCATCTCCTGCTCCGGGAATATGTCGCCTGTGATGAGATGGGGTATGATCGGGAGGAGATGGGGCGGTATCCTCCTGAAAAGCTCTGCCAGTATCTGTGTTTTCTCAAGCTTTGCAGGTGTTGCGCCCAGGGCCTCATAGACCTGGACAAGCTCGCCGTAGTCCATGGTAGAATAGATAACCTGCGGACTTAAATATCCTCTCTTCAGTTGCTCAGCATAGAGTCAACGGTGTGGAGGAGCTCGCTGAATTCGATGGGCTTTTTCATGTGGTGGTCTGCGCCGGCGTAGTGGAGGCTCCTCTCTATATGGGTTTTGTCTGAGAAGATGGAGAGCATGGACACAGGTATCTTCTTCGTCCTCTCCTTCTCCTTTATCTTCCGGCACACCTCCCAGCCGTCGATCCCGGGCATCGCGATGTCAAGGAGTATCATGTCCGGCAGCAGGTGCTCCAGCTCTTTGAGGCACTCCTCTCCGCTCCTGCTCTCCACAACGGTGTAGCCGTGTTTTGAGAGCACGCTCTTCACGATGAAGAGTATCTCAGGCTCGTCGTCAACGACCATTATCAGCTTTTTCCTGTTCCTTCGGGATCCTGACATAGAACGTGTTTCCTCCAGAGCTGGCGTCTTCAACCCATACTTCTCCGTTGTGCAGCTCCACGATGCGCTTGACGATGGCAAGGCCGAGGCCGCTGCCCTTTACACTTCCCTTCCCCACCCTTTTAAACCTTTCGAATATGCTCTCCCTGTCCTCCTCAGGTATCCTCTCCGCCTCATCAGCCACCCAGACAAGCCAGTGTCCGCTTTCATCGTCGATCCCTATGGATATGGTGGCCTTCTCAGGGCTGTATTTGATGGCGTTTGAGATGAGGTTTGAGAAGACATCGGCCATGCCGGGGTTCACCTGGGCGGGGTATCGCCCCTGTAGGCTGTGTCTTATGGTGATGCCCTTATCCTCGGCCTGCTGCCTGAAGTCCTCTATGCTCCGGCTCATGATCTCCCCGAGGTCCAGCTCATCGAAGGTAAGCTCCTGGGCGTCTTCAAGGCGCGAGTATTTTCCCGCGTTCTCTATCATCTCGATGAGACGGTCTGCGCTTTTCTTGATGGCCCTCATCTCCTGGGCCAGCTCCCCCTCCCCTGCATCTTCAAGGGCCATCTCAGCATAATTTGAGATGATGCTTGCAGGGTTGATGAGATCGTGGCGTATGATGTCTGCGAAGAGCTCTTTCAGATGGTTTGAGCGCTCCAGCTTCTCTGTGCGCTCCTTGAGGTGCTGCTCCAGAACCTCCCTCTCTGTAATGTCCCTTGAAACAGCCACCACACCGAGAAACCGCCCCCTGTCGTCTCTCACAGCCGAGTAGGTGTGCTCATAGTAGCCTCCTTTCAGCCGCACCGTCCTCTTCACCTCCTTTTTCCTCCCCTCTCTCAGGTCCTCTATGACGGCGAGGACCCTTTCGTGCACCTTCTCTGGATGGCACTTCAGAAGGGGGTTGCCCACGATGTCCTGGCCCTTAACACCCCTTATGGCGCCGCCCACAGGGTTGCAGAGCCTGACGATGTTTCGGTCATCGATGAATATGACGCCCTCTGCCATGCCCTGTATGAGGTATTTCAGGAACTCTCTGTTGCTGTAGCTGTCGCCGCTGTCCCCTGCATCTTCCATGGTTTTTCAACAGGGGCGTTCTTTAAAAATCTTTTGCGAGGTTAGCGAAACAGGATTTATCAGAGCCGATAATGGAGGGGCGTGAAAGATGAAGGGGCAGATAAAGAGCAGCTTCCGCGATATCATAGAGGAATGGGACAGGTACTGGAGGGACAGTGTGGAGTTCTATGAGTTCCTTGACAAATATGTGGAGGTCTCTGACGACCGGAGGACCTATGTGATAAAGAGGAAGAGACCTGGCAGGGAGCTTCAATAAGCCCCTTGATTCAGTCCCATGCGCCCTGTCTGATGTTGTAGTATGTGTTAACGGCAAAGAACACTATGCCCATGAAGCCTGCGATGTAGGCCAGGATGTAGCGGGGGTCCACACTTGCGCGGTGCATATCATAATAGACTATGGCGAGGAATAACAGGGCTATGGTCGCCTGAAAGGTGGCCCACGCCGATTTCCCGGTTGTCTGGACCGTCATCTCGTCTGAGAGTATCATGCCCCTCTTCCTTGCATACCAGTCGAGCCAGTAGTCCACGAAGACCAGCACAGGGGCCCAGAGCCATATGGCCTTATAGGGCAGCAGATGGTAGATGTATGCCACCGCCGCGGCAATGATTATCCCTGTGAAGGCGAGGAGCTTCGCCTTGGTCAGCTTGTTCATTATTCATCACCTCCATCGTCATATGTGAAGAGCTCTTCGATCGTTAGGTTAAAGAGCCTTGCCAGTTTGAATGCCAGCTCCAGCGAGGGGTTGTATTTGCCCTTTTCTATGGCGTTTATGGTCTGTCTGGTGACGCCAACCTCCCGGGCCACATCCTCCTGTGTCATCTCCATTATGGCCCTCTGGATCCGGAGGTTGTTCTTCATGGTCAAAACCCTGGAAAAGGAGGTAGCAGGGATGGCGTGGGAAAAAAGCGAGGTGCCATCCCTGGGGTGGGAACGGAGGTACTTGGGCTAATGGTGGGTACCATCGTGTAAAGTATATTTTACATCTAGTATATAAAGCTTTCCATTGTGTAAAGCATTAGTTCCATAATGCAAAGCACATTTTACTGCGCACAGCCCACGGCACAGCTCAGAACCACCTCTGAAGGCTCCCCTGAACCATCTCCTCCTTCAGATGCTCCTTGGAATAGCCCAGAACCTCCATGATCCTTGCAACAGGCGGCAGGACCTGATTCTCAATATAGTAATCCACATCATAATCCTCGATGGTCGCATCCTCCACCGGCTCAGCCCGATCCGAAATCAGCCCCCGGCCCTTCTTGATGATATAGCCGATGGCCATGCCTGGATTGACCTCCCGCCCCCTGTCAATGGCCTTCTGCGCCGCCTTCACATGGGGCCCCACGTTCTTGTACCTGCCGATGCCCTTGGTGAGCTGGGTGTAGATCGTTATATCCTCAAGGTCCACCCGCCTCTCCTTCAGCCGGTTGATGGTGTCCTTCACGATGTCGGCCGCCTTCTTCGGATCCCCCTCCCGCAGGATCACAGAGAGGACCTTCTGCTGCGTGTCCCTGGAGAGCCTGGTCCAGTCCCGCCGCACCGTCTCAAGCCCCTTCACAACTATGTTCCCCTTTTCATCTATAAGGGCGTACCTCTTCTTTGTGATGAATATCCCCCGGGGATAGAAGCCGTCATACTCCAGCTCCACAGTACCGGGAAGCCGCCTGTTCACATCCTCCATGAAGGACATGGCCCGCTCCTTCTCCTCAGGCTGGACCACGATGAAGAGCGAGTCCGTATCGCCGTAGACCACCTTGAAGCCGTACTCCTCCTCGGCTATGGCCATGACCTTCTTCGTGTACATCCTGGCGAAGCTGGTCACGCTCTCGGCGCACTCCTTCTTGTACCACCGCGCCCTGGGATATCCCATGTAGCCGTAGAAGCTGTTTGCAATGATCTTCAGCGCCCTCTGGGAGATATCGAGCATCCGCTTCTCCCCAGGGTCCCTTGCCTCCTTCATCCTCCTCTTCGCAGAGAGCCTCCTCTCAAGAACCCTCTTCAGAACAGAAGGGATGAACCCTTCCTCTTCGGTGGTGAAGTGATAGTCCAGCTCAGGAGGGCTGTTCTCGCCCCGCCCGGGCCTGAGGGTGGCGGGGTCTATGTTATGGGTAACTATGATGCTGGGATAGAGGCTTCTGAAGTCAAAGACCACGATGTTCTCCACAATCCCCTTCACAGGCTCCATCACATAGCCGCCTGCATAGGTGTCTTCCGACCTGGCAAGATACTCCCTGCCGCTCCCCTTGTTCGGCACGACCTCCCCCCGTGCAAAGGCCTCCCTGATGAGCAGCCACTCCACAAGCTGGCCAGCCGTCATCCTTGCCACGTCATGGAGGGGCAGGCCCACAACACGGGAGAGCTCAATATAGAGGGGGAGAAACCTCTCGGCAAGCTCCAGCGTGACATCGGCATCCTCCATGGAATAGGCCATGAACCTCTGAAGCTCCCTGCCGCCCCTGTCCCAGTAGCCGCACATGGCATCATGGGGTATCTTCTCCTTCTCCCTTCCAAGGACCTCTTTCACCACGTTCTCAAGGACATAGCTGCTGAGCCGCACATTACGGCGCACGATGGGATAGAGGTCCACATGGGGCCTTCCCTTCACAACAGACTCCACAAGCCCCCGCCCCTTCCTTATCTGCGGCTGGGACCCGTCCTGCCCAAGGGGGAGCTCCACTCCAAGGGCCTTTGCACGGGCCACGAGATAGGGGAGGTCGAACTGATCCGAGTTATAGCCCACAAGGACCTCGACGCCCTCCTCATTCACAAGCTCTTTGAAACGATGTAAAAGGGCCTTCTCGTCCTCCACAAGCTCCACGAAATCCAGGCCCTCCCCGGACTTGTATGTAAGGAGCCGCCTCAGCCCTGTGTTTGTTGAGAGGCTGAGCATGATCACAGGGTCTTTCTCGGCCCTGGGCGCGCCTTTAGGGTTGTATGTCTCTATGTCAAAGGCCATGACCCTGAGGCTCTCCGGACCCTCTCCGGCGGAGGAGATCCCCTTCAAAAAACCCTGCTCAGCCCTGTACTCGGCATAGTTGAGAGGTGTGAGCCCTTTATCGATCAGGTATCTCCTGGCAAAGAGTATGTCGTGCTCGAATATGCCCTCTACACCCTCAATGGACCTCACCTCCTCCCTTATCTTAGGGACCTCGCTTGGATGGGACAGGATGAGCTTGAAAAACCGCATCTCTCTCCCAAGCATCCTCCTCTGCACCGCCTCAACGGCGCCGAAATCCCTGAGCCTCTCCTCCACAGCGCCGTCATGGGCGAGCACATAGAAATAGGGCTGAAAGCCGGGGTCAAAGAGGATCTTATCCTTCAGGAACAGGCGCACCTGCGCCTTCTCATCCACCGTCACATAGTCTATGTCCAGAAGCAGGTCCCTTGCCATAAAAAAAGACTTACAGGCAAACAGCTTAATATAACCTTCTCTTATCAGGCGTTGGGGCCGCCGCCCTTCATGATCCTCGACAGATGTCTGTTCATCCTCTCAGCCTGGCCTTTGTTCACCTTCCTGATGAGTATCTCGCCCGAATGATATACGCTTATCATCCCTCCCAGGGGGCAGGAGAAGACGGTGACGGTGGGCAGCCTCGAGACAAGGCGGAATCCCCTTTTGCCGGCCTCCTTTATCTTCGTCTCGTCCACAGATATGGGTCCGTCCAGCTTGAAGACGAAGTTGCCTGTGCTGCACTGGCGCTGTCCCTTCACCGTGCCTGAGATGAGGGGGATCATCATATAGGGGCAGAAGGTGTTTGTAAAGATGAACGTGGTGAGCGTTGAGACCGTTATAAGGAGGAGGACGCTTTGAACCGGGAATATGAGAAGCGCCTGAGGCTGCAGATGAGCGCCCTCAGCAAGCCCCCAGAGTATCTCCTCGGCAACGGCGTAGAGGAGGGCTATCCTCACCATCCCCCTGAAGAGCATGCCAAGGCTCTCGCTTGTGGGTATGAGCTTCCCAGGCAGATATCCTATGAGGAATATCAGGGTTATGCTCCATATCCCTGCAAGGACGAGGAACTCCTGCGTGTAGGGCGCAATGCCAAGGAGGAGCTGGGCCGAGCGGGCTGTCAGCAGGATGACGCTGCTTGAGAGCATTCCAAGGCGCGGGTCAAAGTGGGCCGAGCCGGTGAGCGGGACACCGAATGCGATGAAGAGGAAGATGTTTGTGGAGGGGAGAAATGGAAGAAGCGCCCTGAAGGCAGGGTACATGGCCACGATGAATCCGAAGAATACCCCTGCTATGACAGCTATGAAGACGCTTTCAAAGCCAAGGCCCAGGAAGGATTCATAGGTGAATATGGAGGGGTCGATTCTGATGAATCTTCTAAATGTGCTCTTCTCAAGACCTTCTTCTTCCATACCAGATCAAAGGCTAATCTAAAATCATGATATATAAATTAAACGTCCTCAGATATGCTTCCCAAGAGGACACTCCTCCATCAGGTGGACCGCCCTTTTCTCAATGGAGCAGGTAATCTCGCCGCAGGAGAAATCTGCCTCAGGACATTCAAAACAGGGGAGCTCCTCTGCCATCGACGTTGAAAGGATGAAAAGCTTAATAAGTTTTACGGTGGAAAGGGCCTGTCTATGTGCGGGATCATAGGATATGTTGGCGGCGGAAAGGCGGCTCCAGTGGTCCTGGAAGGGCTCCGCACCCTGGAATACCGTGGATACGACTCCTGCGGCATAGCCACAATCGACAAGGAGCTGGAGATAAGGAAGGACAGGGGGATGATAGGCGAGGTGGACAGGGAGCTCTCCTTCCGGGAGATGAAAGGCAGCCTGGGCATCGGCCACACCAGATGGGCCACACACGGCGTTCCATCGAGGGAGAACTCCCATCCACACCAGGACTGCGCCGGAGAGATAGCCCTTGTCCACAACGGCATCATATCAAATTATCTTGAGCTCAAAGAGGGGCTGCTGGAAAGAGGCCATAGATTCACATCAGAGACAGACAGCGAGGTCCTGGCCCATCTCATAGAGGAGAAACACCGCTCTGCAGGTCTGGAGGAGGCGGTGACAGAGGCCCTTAAAGAGGTGAAAGGCTCCTACGCCATCCTCGTGATCTCAAAAAAAGAGCCGGGGAGGATACTCTGCGCCCGCCACGAGAGCCCCCTTCTCCTCGGCATCGGAGAGGAGGGGAACTTCATAGGCTCCGATATCTCGGCCTTCCTGAGGCATACGAAAAAGGTGGTGCCCCTTGAGGACATGGAATACGCCGTTGTGGAAAAAGAGGGCTGGACAGTGAAAAATACGCTCACCAGAGAGCCCGTGGAAAAGGAGGTGCTCACCGTTGACTGGGACCAGCAGATGGCAGAAAAAGAAGGCTATCCAACGTTCATGGAAAAGGAGATCCACGAGCAGCCCCGGACCGTGAAAAACGCCATGGCCGTCTATGACCGGGACATAAAAGGGCTTGCAGAGATGATCCGGGAGGCGAAGCGCACATACATCATAGGCGCGGGCACAAGCCTCAACGCCGCATGGGTGTCCTTCTACTGGTTCGCCCGTCTCTGCAAGGCGCCTGTCATCGTCATGGACTCATCAGAGTTCATAGAAGGAGGCATCTGCGATGAGGACACGCTGGTCATAGGCATCACCCAGTCCGGAGAGACCTACGACACCCTCGCAGCCATGAGGCACGCTAGGGAAAAGGGCGCCAAAACAGCCGCCATCGTCAATGTCATAGGCTCCACAGCAACGAGGGAGTCAGACCACGTGGTGATGCAGAACTCAGGCATCGAGATCGCTGTGTGCGCCACAAAGACATTCACAAGCCAGCTTGTGATCCTCCTGAGAACGGCGCTGGAGCTGGCCAAGCTCACCGGCGAAGGAGGCGGCGAAACAGGGGCTGTTGAAAAGGAGCTCGCCCACGTCCCCAGATACATGGAAGAGGTCCTTGAAAAGGAGGAGGAGATCAAAAGGGTTGCAGAAAAATACTGCAACAAAAGGAACTATCTATATATAGGCAAGGGCATCAGCCTGCCCACCGCCCTTGAAGGGGCGCTCAAGTTCAAGGAGATCACCTATTTCCATGCCGAGGGCATGAGCTCAGGCCTCCTCAAGCACGGCACCATCAGCCTGATTGACGACGACATGATAACCGTCGCCATCATCCCCGGCGACGGCGAGAACAGGGAGCGCATCACAGGCAATGTCCAGGAGATAAAGGCGAGAGGCGGCTTCGTCATAGCTGTGGTCTCCGGCGAGCCGGTGCCGCAGTGCGACATAAACATTACCGCCCCAAAATGTCATGAGCTCATCTCACCATTTGTGCTCACACCCATATGCCAGCTCCTCGCATACCACACGGCCCGCCATCACGGGCGGAACGTGGACCGGCCGAGGGCCCTTGCAAAGTCGGTGACAGTCGGCTGAAAATGCCAGCAGTGAAAAGCCGTTACTTGCATTACATTAGACTCGGAAAACTGAACGATTTTTTATCCCCCTCATGAATCATGTAAAAACCCGGGTGGAAAAATAAAAGGGGAAGAGGCAGGCACATTGTGCGCCTGCTCAATAGAAGCTCTTTAGCTCCACACGCTGCCTGGATTCTTGCCGCCGACGCTTGACGTCATGTTGCTGTAGTTGATGCTCAGGTCCGTGGCGTTCCATTCATAGGAAACGGTCAGCATGTTCATCGGTGCAAGGTAAAGCTCGAGCTTCTGCGGCCTTGTCAGGTTCAGGTCAAGGCCCACGTGGGTGTGGC
>RFHW01000061.1 GCA_003695745.1 Methanobacteriota archaeon
GATCAAGGGGGGAGTTTATGTCAACCCTCAACAGGACCTTCTTGCCCTTCAGGTCAAAGTCATCGCTGGTCAGGAGCTCCACTAGTGTTGCCTCCTTTTCACGCCATCTTTTTAGGCCTTCCCCTTTATTATATTTATTGCATCGACCCTTTCGAAGCCAAGATTTATTAATCACTAAGTGAAAAGAAGGGATATGGGGTCTTGTGAATGACGGTGAAGACCTGCCAGAGCTGCGGAATGCCCATGGAGAGCCCGGCGCACCATGCCTGCGGAGATGAGAAGAGCCCTTACTGCGTCCACTGCACCACACCCAACGGCGTCCTGAAATCGAGGGAGCAGATCCGGGAGCAGCTCATACGGTTCCACATGGAAAGCCTGGGGATGACGCGGGAAGAGGCCGAGGAAAAGACAGATGAGCACATGGCGAAGATGCCGGAGTGGCAGGAAGAGTGAAAGCCTTTGACTCTATTTTCTCTCAGCGGCGGCCTTTACAAAGGAGTGGAAGACCGGGCTCGGCCTCAGGGGGCGTGATTTGAACTCCGGGTGGAACTGTGTTGCGATGAAGTGCGGGTGGCCGGGTATCTCAAGGATCTCCATCCTCCTGTTGCCGTCGCTCTTTGCCGAGAATATCATGCCCTGGGATTCGAAGTCCTCTATGAAGGCGGGGTTGACCTCGAAGCGGTGGCGGTGGCGCTCGCCGATCCTGGTCTTCCCATATATCCTGTGCGCCATGGTGCCCTCCTTTATCTCCAGCTCGATCTCGCCGAGGCGCATTGTGCCGCCCATCTGTTTTACCTTCTTCTGCTCAGGAAGGATGTCGATGACAGGATAGGGCGTGTCTGGATCGAGCTCTGTGCTGTTTGCGCCGGTGAGGCCGAGGACGTTCCTTGCGAACTCCACGGCGGCGAGCTGGAAGCCGAAGCATATGCCAAGATAGGGGATGCCATGCTCCCGGGCATATCTTATGGCAAGTATCTTTCCTTCTGAGCCTCTGACCCCAAAGCCGCCCGGAACCAGTATGCCGTCAACATCGCCCAGGAGCTCCACCTTTCCAGGGTCGTCCTCAAGGTCGATGGACTCCACCCATTTGATCTGGACCGCGTGGTTGAGGGCGTAGCCGGCGTGCTTCAAGGCCTCGGCGATGCTGATATATGAGTCCTTCAGGTCGGTGTACTTCCCCACAACGGCAATCTTCACCTCGCCCTTCAGCGATTTTATCCTTTTAACGAATCTGCGCCATTCCTTCAGGTCATGGCCTTTCTCGCGGAGGTTGAGCTTTCCGAGGATGTTGTCGCCAAGGCCCTGCTCATCCAGTATGAGAGGCACCTCATAGACCGATTCCACATCGTGGTTTGAGAAGACGTCCAGCTTGCCCACGTCGCAGAAGAGGCTGAGCTTTGCCTTGGTCTCTGGGAGGAGGGGTGTGGTGGTCCTGCAGACGATGATGTCAGGCTGTATCCCGATGGCCCTGAGCTCCTTCACGCTGTGCTGGGTGGGCTTGGTCTTCTGCTCGCCCACCACGTCAAGGGTGGGGACAAGGGTCACATGGACGAAGAGGACGTTCTCCCTGCCGTTCTCCATCCTGAGCTGCCGAAGGGCCTCAAGGAAGGGCATGCCCTCGATGTCCCCTGTGGTCCCGCCTATCTCCACGAGCAGCACGTCGGGGTGGTTTATCCGGGCTATCTCCTGTATCTGGCGTTTCACCTCATCGGTGATGTGTGGGATGACCTGCACCGTCTGCCCCAGGTACTCTCCCTTCCTCTCCTTCTCAAGCACCTCGAGGTATATCCTGCCGGTGGTGATGTTGTGGTCCCGGCCGAGCTCGATGTCCAGGAAGCGCTCGTAGTGGCCGAAGTCAAGATCCGCCTCATAGCCGTCCTTTGTCACCCAGACCTCGCCGTGCTGATAGGGGTTCATGAGACCGGGGTCCACGTTGAGATAGGGGTCGATCTTGCAGATGTCCACAGAGAGGCCGCGGCTCTTGAGGATCAGGCCCAGGACCGCTGTTGTGACCCCTTTTCCCAGTCCTGAGAGAACCCCTCCTGTTATAATGACGTACTTGGTCACAGCTTCTCCTCCCTCAAATCTATTGTTTCGCTCAGGTCCGGGCCTGTGGATATGAGCGTTACAGGCACGCCCACCTCTTTTTCAACGCGGTCAACGAACCTTCTGGCCCTCTCGGTGAGATCCTCATATCTCTTGGCCCCCCTGCTTGTCTTGTCGATGTAGTCCACACAGGTGAGGGCGATCTGGCTTGCCGAGTTTATCATGGCCGCCTCCCTTGCCATGTCAAAATCGAAGGTGCCTGTTCTCCGCCTCCTGCCTGTGACTGTGCCGTACTCCACGATCCCCTGCTTCTCTGCCTCCGCCGGGCTGAGCTCTGTTGGGAACGGCCCCTCTCCCACCCGTGAGGGATAGGATTTGAAGACCACGATGACCTCTTTAACGTCCCTTGGCCCTATTCCCACATCCACACAGGCCTGCGCCGCATTGGTGTCCTTGGACGTCACATAGGGGTAGGTGCCGTAATAGAGTGAGAGCCCGAATCCCTGAGACCCCTCCACAAGCACCTTTTTCCCCGCCTCTATGGCGCTGTTGAGCTCCTTCGGGACATCTGCCATATATGGCTTCAGCTCGGGCACGTCGCCTGCGAGGCGCAGGGACCTGTTGGCCCTGTCCATGTTGGCAGGGCCGCAACCCGTGCCTGTGGAGCCTATCTTCTCCTTCAGATGGGAAGAGCCTCTGTCCCGCCTGATATGCTCCTCTTCTATGATGCCGCAGCGCCTGTCAATCCCTATCCTGTCGCCCACGTCCAGCTCCCGGATCTCCTTCAGTATCACCTGTGGGTCTACGAGCACCCCGGCCCCTATCAAGAGCCGTGTCCCCGGCGTGAGAAAACCTGAGGGTGTGAGGCGAAGCCCGTATTTTTTCCCCTTATACTCCACGGTGTGCCCTGCGTTCGGGCCCACGCCGGCCCGCGCCGTCACATCATATCGGTCGTTGAGGCAGAGATAGCTCACGATCTTTCCCTTCCCCTCATCACCCCACTGGCCACCTACAAGTATTGTAACCACTTCTTGCGTCCTCCTCAGTAAGAAGATTAGGGATTTGCAGGGAGGATTTATATCTTTTTCGATGAAGCGCTTGTTCAATTCCTGTTGAATGAACCTTTATATACGGGCAGGGGGCAGTAGTGATTATGCGAAGAGGGGTTATACTCGCCCTGGTCCTGCTGGCCCTGTGTGAAGCGGTGTATGCCCAGGGCTCGGTGGCTATACTTGTAAGCGACAACCCGGCGGACCATGCCGCTGCCACCGTCTGGGCAGAGAAGATCGGGGCCTCTCTTGTGGTGACGCCGTGGGGCAGCCTGTCAGCCGACGCTGTGGGTGAGGTCCTGTCAAGCGGCGCTGACATAGTGTATGTGGTGGGCGGGGCCGTGGCCGTGCCCGAGGCTGAGGCTGAGCTGGGCAGATACGGCCTCTCGGTCATCCGTGTCGGGGGAGCGGACAGGATGGAGACCTCCCTGGAGGTCGGGAAGAGGTTCTCTGTGAGGAGGGCGGTGGCCTTGGACGGATATGACAGGGCCGGGCTGGAGGACGCTGTCACCATAGGCAGGGCAGAGGGCATCCCTGTGGTCTTTGTGGGGAGGGCCGACACCCTTGCCGGTGAGAAGCTGAAGGGAGCGGGCTTTGATGAGGTCACGCTCATATCCAACCCTGCCCTGGATGAGGCTGTGAAAGGCTCTATCGCCGATGCAGGGCTCTCTCTGACAGAGCCTTCAAGGAGCATGGCAAAGGCAGCTCAGGACATGATCGGCCTCGCTGAGGAGCGGATAAACGGCACGGCCGGGCTTGTGAGGACCGTTAAAGACGGGCCTTCCCTTGCGGCTGCAGGGCTCCTTGTGGACTCCAAGATCATGCTTGCCCGTGCAAAGGAGGCCTTGGACGGCGGCAACTACAGGGATGCCTTTGTCTACGCCGCGGCTTCAGATGAATATGCCCTCTATGCCATGTCCATCTATGAAGGCAGGTATCCGGGCCGGATAGTGGATATGGTTGCGGAGGCCAACGAAGAGCTCTCCGCCCTCGGCGTGGAAGGGGCCAAGGACAGGTTGAGGGAGAAGGGCGCGCCCTATGGCGTGGGTCTTCCTGTGCCGCCTGCAATCGACCTTGAATCATACATGGTGGATGTGCCGGGCTACACCAAGAGCCA
>RFHW01000062.1 GCA_003695745.1 Methanobacteriota archaeon
CTGGGCTGCGAATGTGAAGGGGCCCCATGCCGTTGTGGACACCACCACCTCGTCCCCGATCTCTTCTGCAACGAGACGGGTGGCCTTCCAGATGGTCTGGACCACAGGGTCCCTTTCAATGGCGTCAAGCTCTATCCTATCAAGGTCCTCCTGTGATGTGACGAAGTGCTCCTTGAGGTCGGGCACAGCCCCCTCTCTCGCCTTTATCTCGCCTCCCAGGGCGGCGGCGAGGTAGTTGTTGTAGCCTGAGCCCACAAAGACCATGTCCCAACCCATACGGCGGTATGTGTCCACGATGACCCGGGCCATCTTCTCAGGATCCCGCTCAAGGGAGACGAAGGTGTTGCCTGAATTGTAGATGGTCCAGGCGCCGCCGCCGTAGATGGTGGCAGGCACCTCCCCGGTATCCATGAGCTTGAAGGCCGAGATCGCCCTCTCTTTAGCCGATGACATGGATAGGTGGTTTGGCCTTACTGGTTAATTAATGTTTTTGAGAGGAAGAGGCGTCTTATTCCGTAAATCTATTTATATGGGTGGGCATATCTTTAAGGTCTATGCCAGAGCACCCCATCCTAGAGGCCATAAGGGGAAGGGAGACAGAAACGGTGCCTGTGGCGCCGCTCATAACCCTGCCCCATGCATCCCGGATCGCAGGCATACACACCTATGAATATGTCCTTGACCCCGGGAAGTATGCTGAGGCGCAGCTCCATGCCCGCAGGTTCTATGGCTATGACTGGGTCTTCGCCCACCAGATATTTCAGGGGCTGACCAGTGAGGAGAGACGGGGGGTGGAGGACCGTGGCGACCACTTCATCCTGCGCCTGGAGCTCGGCACCACCTTCAAGCTCCCCAAGAAGGGCGCCCCCCACATCGCAGAGCGGGCTTTGAAAGACAAAGAGGACCTTGCATCCCTGGAGATACCCGACATGTTCCATGCCGAGAGGATGAGACCGATCCAGCTGATGAAAGAGGCAGAGGAAGGCGCGGTATTCGGGAACATACGCTGTCCATTCACCTTTGCCTCCACCTTCCTCTATGAGCCTGAGGACTTCTACATCGCCCTCAAAAAGGACGAGGACTTCGCAAGAGAGCTTGTAGAGGCGGCCTATGAATACTGTCTCCAGAGCGGGCAGGCCCAGATCGAGGCAGGGGTGGACGCCATGTTCATGGAGGACCCCTCGGCATCGCCTGACGTGGTGTCGCCAGAAACATTCCGCTCCCTGGCGATGCCATATGTGAAGCGCCTCATATCCGAATTCAGAAAGAAAGTGCCCGTGGTCTTTCACGTATGCGGCGACACAGGGAGCATCATCGAGGATATGATGGCCACCGGCGCCGACTGCCTGAGCCTGGACCAGTGCATGGACATGGCACCGGTCCACGAAAGGATACCTGTGTGGGGGAATGTGGAGCCAAGAAAGCTTGTCAGCGAGGGGCCTGAGGAGATCAGGAGGCTCTCCCAGAGGATCGTGGACCTGGGCAGAGGGGTTGTGCTCAGCTCTGGCTGTGTGGTACCCCCCATAGCAAAACCAGAGAACATAAAAGAGATGGTGAAGACAGGGCATGGAGATTAAAGAAGAGGTCATAAAAGGGGGGATGGAGGCCATAAGGCCGCTCATAGAGGAGGGCCTAAAAAAAGGGAGGACGGCAGAGGACATACTCGCTGAGATGATAGAGGGCATGCACGAGGTGGGAGAGCTCTTTGAGAGGAAGGAGTATTATGTGCCTGAAACACTGCTCTCCGCCCATACGATGATGCTCGGTCTTGAGATGCTCAGACCGCTTCTCTCAGTGGAGAAGGCGGCCGAGCGGGGGCGGGTCATCGTGGGCGCGGTGGAAAGCGACATCCATGACATCGGCCTCAACCTTGTGGCCATGTTCCTTGAGGCGGCAGGCTTTGAGATATACAACCTTGGCCGGGACGTCCCCACAAAGGTCTTTCTGGAGAAGGCCGAAGAGCTGGACCCGGATGTGGTGGGCGTCTCTGCCATGATGTCCACCACGGCACTGAAGGTGAGGGAGGTTATAGAGGGGTTTGAGAAGGCAGGTCTGCGGGACGGCAGGTTCTTCGTGGTGGGCGGAGCCGCCTTTTCAGAAGAGCTTGCAGACGAGATAGGTGCCGATGCATATGCGCAGGACGCAAAGAAGGCCGTTGAGGTCTTTCAAGAGCTTATGAAGAGGCGGAAATGAACTCTTACAAAAGGTTTCAAAGGGCCATGGAGGGCGATACGCCGGACAGGACCCCTGTGGCCCCCATGGTGAACGTGCCCCATGCATCACGGGTGCTCGGTGTAAAACCATGGGAGTATGTGACAGATAACGCCCTCTATGTGAAGGGGCAGATCGCGGCGCAGCGAAAATACGGCTATGACTGGATCTTCAACCACCAGCCCATACAGGGTATCACGGCGGAGGAGAGGAAGGCCGTGAGGGTGGAGCAGGACTTTGTGGTGCTGCCCACCGAGATGGGCTCGGTGCTCAAGATACCCCTCGACGGCGGCCCCGCTGTCATCGACCCGGCTCTGAAGGACTATTCCATGCTTGATGACCTTGAGATGCCTGATATGGACCGCCCCGGTAGGATGGAGCCCCTTGAGGAGCTTCTGCGTCAGGTGGGGGACGAGGTCTATATCTGCAGCAAGGTGCCTGCGCCCTTCCACTACGCCGCCGAGTGGATGAGGGGGCTCAACCAGTTCCTCCTTGACATGCTTGTGAACCCCCAGTACGTGCATCGTCTCCTCGATTTCATGGCAGACGTGGCAATAGAGATCGGGAAGAAGCAGATAGATGTGGGCACCCACGGCATCATGATGGAGGACCCGTCGGCGGCGGCGCAGGTGATCTCGCCCGATCACTACCGGGAGTTCGCCTATCCCTATGAGAGGAAGGTGGCAAGGGCGCTCAAGGCCTATGGCGGTGATGTGATCATCCATATCTGCGGCGACACAACACCGATCCTCCCTGACCTCGCCCGGACAGGTGCCAAGTGCCTGAGCGTGGATGAGAGCGTGGACCTTAGGAAGGCAAAGGAGACCGTGGGCGACAGGGTGGCGCTCTTCGGGAACGTGCCTGTGGAGACCATCTACAGAGGGACCGAGGAGGAGATAAAGGCAGGGGTGAGGAAGTGCATCGATAGCGCCGGCGGGAGCGGCTACATCCTCTCATCCAGCTGCGGGCTCCACAGGGGCACGCCATTCAAGAACCTCCACACCCTCGTGGACTACGCGATAAAATATAAAAAGGAATAAGTCCTGTTGAATGAGGTAAAGGACCAAAAATCGAGGTATGCTATGTGTGAGATATTAGAGCCTGGCGAATACTACAAGGTAAAAGAGCCGGAGAAGACCTGGGCCGACATTGGCGGCGCGGCCGAGGTGAAGGAGCGGCTTGTGGAGATGGTTGTCCTGCCGCTGAAGCATCCGGAGACATTTAAAAAGGCAAGGACCCGGCCGCCGAGGGGCATCCTCATGTGGGGCCCTCCCAAGACCTCCATGGGCGTTCTGGTGGAGGCCGCTGCCAAGGATTCCGGCTGCAAGTATATCTCTGTTAGAGCGCAGGATGTGCTCTCCGACCCCCACATCATAACACACCTCTTTGAGGACGCCCTGTCCCTTGCGCCGGTGATCGTCTTCATCAGGGACATCGACATCCTGGCGCCTCGCAGGGAGGCAGAGTCCACCCTTATAGAGCCTGCCCCGAAGCTCGCCCCGCCTGAGGTGACGCGCCAGCTCTTTGCAGAGGTGGACCGGACAGCAGAACGTCAGGATGTGATAATCATCGGCGCAACCCACAGGCCGGATCTTACAGACCCTGCTCTGCTTCGCAACGGGAGGCTGGACCGGAAGATCTTCGTGCCTGAGCCGGATTTTGAGGACAGGGTGGAGATCTTTCGCGCCATCACAAAGGATATGCCCCTCCATGGGGAGGTAACGCCTGAGGCGCTTGCCGAGATCACCGACGGCTATTCTCACACGGACCTTCTCAACCTTCCCCGGGAGGCCACGCTCATGGCCATTAAGGAGCAGGGCGACTCCTTCGAGACGGTGGGCCTCTCCCATTTCAAGAAGGCCATGGAGCGCATCCCGCCGGTGGGAAGGGAGGTCATCAAACGTTATTATGATGTCTATAAGGAGGAGTGCAAGCACCGCTACATGTATTGAAGTAGTTCCGGTAAGGAACTATTTTTATCCGAGTGAAAGCCGATTTCAATCGGCTTGAAGGAGAATAAAAGTGGAAGGACAGAGTTCTAAGATGAAGGCAACGGGTGTGTACAACCACACCTATCTGGATGTGCGAAAGCCAAGGTTCTCCTTTGACGAGATAGCGGGCTATGAGGAGGTTAAGGAGCGTTTCTATGACATGGTTGTGCTGCCCCTTAAACACCGGAAGGGCATCAAGAAGGCCGGGATCGCCCCGCCCTCCGGGGTCATCGTCTGGGGCCCTCTGGGAACAGGCAAGGGGCATATGATCGAGGCGGCGGCAGGGGCTGCCGGTGTGAGCTATCTCATCATCAGGGGCAGGGAATGCACCGACCACCCTGA
>RFHW01000063.1 GCA_003695745.1 Methanobacteriota archaeon
GCATTTAGCCTAAAAAAATTTAAATTCAATGTAACGCTGGCCTGGAAGTTTTTTGCTGTCGGTTTAATCTCATTTTTGATCTCCCGTTTACTCACCCGGCGGTGTATTGGCTACTCAAATCTTTCTTGTGTTGAAGCAAATCCAGTCATGGCTAATACTTTACAAACGTGGGGATTTATTGGTATGTGGTTCTCAAGGATTTATTATCTGATGCCTGCTTTTATTTGTGTATATGGGGGTCTTTGACGCCCTTTTCGACATCTATGTTATTATCAGGCTGTTGTTGGCTCGGCTGTTATACTTGACGTAAAAATGGTGGGTGTGGGGGCAGGGAGGGGGAGGTGTCAAAAAAAGACGTTTACCCTGCCCTTAAAATGTGCTGGATGCAAAGGTGGCCTTTTATACCTTTCTCTTGGTTCGGCAGTTTAGGAAGGTTTTTCCAAAAGCCGGGTCTTGCGCAGGATCCTTCCATCTGGGCTGTGGGGTGTTCGAAGGAGCGTGTCCTTCTGCTGCTCTATCAGGCGCGCCTCCTCCACCAGGGCCGCCGCTTGCCGCAGACGCTCATGGGCCTCTGCCACGGTCCTGATATACACATCAGGGTCTTTCTCGATGAAGCAGCCCCTCACATTGAGCTTCCCCACCTCCTCAGCCATCTTATAGGCTTTCATGGCATTTTCCCTTGCCTTTTGGTCCTGATACTCGGCGTGCTCCACCGCCTTTTCAGCTGACACTATGATCCTTGGCAGATAGACCTTCCCCTCCTTTAAGCCGGAAAGGGTCTTCCCGATCTCCACCTGCATCAACCGCACAACCCCGGTGCCCGCCAGCACCTTGAGGATGTCTGCGTTGAAAACCGCCATCTCAGTGGGGTCAAGGAACTCGCGGCGCGCCCCTATCATGGCATCGGCCTTCACAAGGATATAGCCCAGGCCCCTCTCCTCGATAAAGTCCTTTGCCTTCACCGCCGGCCCGTCTGACACCACGATGGCCCGACGCCCCCTGAGCGCCTCAATCACCTTCCGGGGCCCCGGAGCAGAGGCATTCGGCGTGGCATATAGAACGAGGTCAGGACCCAGCTCTAAAACCCGCTTTGAAACATAATCGGCCTCAGCCGGGGACATCTTGGCCCCTGAGGAGACAACCCTCACATCGATGTCTTTTCGGTCCGCACGCTCATCCAGCAGAAGGTCAAGAACAAGGGATGAGCCGATGTTACCGGTCTTTGCCACAACAAGGAGCATCTCAACCGCCCCGCCCCTATTCTCTGAGCCCCTCCATGGTCACAGCCATGGAATAGATGGTTCCGGCCGTATCAAGAAGCTCCTTTGAATCCCTCACTATCGCGGTGTCAGGCTCCCAAGCCCTCTCACCCTGCTTGACAGTGACAACCCTCTCGACCTCCCCTGTGTCAAGGGCGTATGCAAGGAGCGCTGTCACAACGCCCCCATCCTGCCCCTCTATCTTGTCTGAAACTGCCCTGCCGGCGAGTATCTTTACATAGCGTCCCAGCTGCTCATCCCTATCATCCCCAGCAAAATCAATGGTCTTTTCAATGGCAGGTATGGGCATGGCCGTCCGCGGGCACGCAAGATAACAGAGGTTGCAGCCCTCCTTCTCCTCGCCAACCTTCACCGGCCGGTAATCGTCAAACTTGATGATGTCCACCGGGCACACGGCCGCGCAGGCGCCGCATGAGACACATGCCCCTGTGTCGATCACAATGTATTCAAGCTCCGCGAACTGCTTTCCCTTGGCATACTCCACAAAGGCATCAAAGCTCTCATCATTCATGCTGTAGATGTGAGGCACCTTTATCCCCTTCTCCTCCCGTCGCCGGGCCTCGGCGAGGTTCTCCTCCCTCTTCTCCTTTGAAAGCCTCTTTATAATCCCCACACCGGGTTTGACCTCCCCGATGTCCTTAACCTCGATATACCCCTTGGCTGCAGCGCCATCCACAAGCTCAGCCCCTTTCTTCGTCCGCACGATCACAGTGGACCAGCCCTTAGGGGTTCCAACAGCGCCCACAGACACATCAGCAAGCTCGGCAGAGAAATCAAGACATATCTGGCAGTTGATCCTCACATAGGGATGGGTTTTCGCAAGGGGGATGTCGGTGACGGAATCGCCGTGGAATAGCTTGAGCTTCCCCTTCTTAATATCGAACCTGTCAATAGACTCCATCTTCACGCCGTAGTCATCCTCCACAAGGGCGCGCATGCAGGAGAAACTCCAGTTCTCCCGGCAGAACAGCCCAATACTGACTGTATCCTTGAAGTCGCCCACAAGCTCCTGTGTCTTGCGCAAAGCCTGAATCTGGCAGGGAACACCAACAAATGCAGTGGTCATAGCAATCCTCCATTCAAGAAGTGGCTTTTCATTTATTAGCTTTTTGCCCGGCCCTTTCTCGATCAGGTGAAAATCGATCATAACCAGACTCGTGTGGAGCCGCCCTCTGATTGTGGACGAAAACGATTCCAGGGCTGCCAGGGAGGGCACTGCAAGAGAAGGGATACGGACAGATGAGAAGGCGATTGCCATCCTCAAGGTGGTGCTGGCGGCCATTCTTTACTTTGAATATCGGCGGGATAATCGCAGGTATGATCGATGGCTGCGGTGGATAGCTTTATAATCGCCCATGTCCTTTGCATAGGTGCACAACAGACACGCCTGATCCAAAAGAAGGGCGAACTAAAAACGATAAAAAGGAGGCACGATGGCAATGGAATATGGATATACGCGCGCTGTTCCCCTTGGCTTTGATGAGGCTGTGGCGCGGACCCGTGAATCGCTGGCAGGCGAGGGTTTCGGCGTTCTCACCGAGATCGATGTGAAGAAGACGCTGAAGGCGAAGCTCGATGTGGACTACGACGATTATGTGATCCTTGGCGCCTGCAACCCGCCCTTTGCATACAGGGCGCTGCAGAATGAAAAGGAGATCGGGCTTTTGCTCCCCTGCAACGTCATCGTCTATCGCGACGGCGGCAAGACCTTTGTCTCGGCGATCCTGCCCACCGCCGCCATGTCCATGGTGGACAACCCCGGGCTCAGGGATGTGGCTGTGGCGGTGGAGGCGAAGCTCAAGAAAGCGGTGGACGCTGTTGCAGGAGAAGGTCCATAGAATTGATAGGCCCGGAGAGGTTCACTCACCTTCCAGTATGCTGTCTATGATCTTCTCAAGGTTCTCCACAGAGGAGTCTGTGACCTTGATGTTCCCGTCGATTATCAATGTTGGCGTGGAATCCACCTTGTAGTCGTTCAGAGCTGTTCTCACATGCTTGTTTATCTCTGGCAGGGCCGAGCGTGATGTGAGGGCCTTTGTGAAGACCTCCCTGTCAATGCCCACGGACTCAGCGATGTCGGCAAGGGTCTCTGTGTTCGAGATGTCGGCGCCGCCCTCCTCGTGAATAGCCCTGAACATGGCGTCCTTCATCTCCTCGCCCTTGCCAAGGTCCCTTGCGATCTCATAGGCCTCGATAGGCGGTATGGAGGAGTCTCTCAGCGGGAATCCATAGTCCACAAGCTCCACCCTGTCACCGTATTTCTGCTTCAGCGCAGGCCATCGCTCGGTGTGGAAGCGGTAGCAGTGGGGGCAGTAGAAGTCAAAGTACTCAACGATCTTCACCTTCCCTTTTTCATGGGTGTTTGGGAGCTCTGAGAAGAGGATGAATTTGCCTTTCAATGTGGTTGTGGACGGCCCTGTGTCAGACGGGCCGGCGGAGCGGCCCATAAGATAGTATCCGCCGGCAAGGATGAGCACCACGCCAAGGATCAGCAGCGCCCTGTTGCCTCCCTTCTCAGCGGCCTCCTTTTCCACGACAGCCGACTCCTTTTTAGCCCCTCTCTCCTTTTTCTTCCACTTCTTCCTTGCCATCAACAGGGGGGATTGCGCTTATCAAATAAAAATATTGTGATTTCACAGCCCCTTTCATCAATGAGCAAAACCAATATAAAACGGATGGACAATATAGTTCAGTGATGACTATGAAGGAGATCATTTCCAAGCTCGTTGAGGGCAGAGACCTCACAAGAGAGGAGGCCCACTCCGCGATGAAGACCATCATGTCCGGCGAGGCCACACAGGCCCAGATAGGCGGGTTTCTCACCGCCCTCAGGGTCAAGGGCGAGACCATCGTGGAGATCGCCGAGTCTGCAAAGGTGATGCGTGAGTTTGCCTCGACCATCCACCCACGTGTGAAGGGCACCCTTGTGGACACATGCGGCACAGGGGGAGACCGGCTGAAGACATTCAACATATCCACCATCGCATCCTTTGTGGTGGCCGGGGCCGGGATACCGATTGCCAAGCACGGAAACCGATCGGTGACCTCCAAATGCGGGAGCGCCGATGTCCTGGAGGCGCTGGAGGTGAAGGTGGACACAGAGCCCAGAGAGGTGGAGCGCATCATCGAGAAGATAGGCATAGGTTTCATGTTCGCCCCTCTCTTCCATGGTGCGATGAAACATGCCATCGGGCCGCGGAGGGAGCTTGGCATAAGGACGGTCTTCAACATCCTCGGCCCTCTCACAAACCCTGCTAACGCAGAGGCTCAGGTGCTGGGTGTTTTCAGCCCAGAGCTTACTGAGAAGCTTGCAGGGGTCCTCAAGGACCTGAGGCTGAAAAGGGCCCTTGTGGTCCATGGCATGGACGGCCTGGACGAGATATCCACCATCGGCGAGACCCGGGTTTCAGAGCTGAAGGGCGGTCAGATTGAGACATACACCGTCTCGCCTGAGGACTTCGGGCTGAAGAAGGCCTCCCCCGATGACATTGCCGGCGGCGACGCAGAATACAATGCAGAGCTTGCCAGAAGGATACTGCGCGGAGAGGAGGGCGGAGCGCGGCAGGACATTGTGGAGCTCAACGCCGGCGCAGGGATATATGTGGGCGGCGGCGCATCAAGCATAGAGGAGGGGATGGAGGTTGCCAGAGAATCCATTGAAAGCGGCAGGGCCTATGACAAGCTCCTCAAACTTTCTGTTGAGACCCGCGCCGGTGGATAGATGACCCGTGTGAAGATCTGCGGCGTGACCAGCCTCGAAGACGCCTGCATGTGCGCAGAGCTCGGCGCAGATTTTATCGGCAACATAGTGGGCATCCCCTCTTCACCAAGGAACATCTCCATTGACAGGTCAAAGAGAATAATGGCCGGACTGCCTGCAGGTGTTCGAGGGATAATCGTCATGGCACCTCAGAGCCTGAGCGAGGTGAGGGAGGCGGTGGAGCGCATAGAGCCATGGGGCGTCCAGCTCCACGGCAGAGAGGGCACTGACCTTGTAAAAGAGGTGCGAGAAGACCTGTCATGCAGGGTGATAAAGGCCCTTCACGTTGCAGGTGAAAGGACGCTTGAAGAGGCCCTTGAGCACTCAAAGGTCTGTGACGCCATCCTCCTTGACACGCCTGCAGAGGGGCTTGGCGGGAGCGGGGCCGTCCATGACTGGCGCATATCCAGAAAGATCCGGGAGAGCCTTCAGAGCCCTGTCTTCCTCGCAGGAGGCCTCAACCCAGAGAACGTGAGCGAAGCCATCAGAGAGGTGGGCCCTTATTGTGTGGACACCTCAAGCGGCGTGGAAGCGCGGCCCGGTAAAAAAGACCCTGAGAAGGTGCGGCGTTTCATCGAAGGAGCTAAGGCCGCAGCACAGCCTCTTTGATGGCGAGCCTCTCCTATTCTGCACTGTGAAGGTTTTAATATCTTGTGAGAGCGATTCAAAGTCATGCTAAGAATATATCTGGACACAAGCATATGGTGCCGGCCCTTCGATGCACAAACGCAGAAAAGAGTAATTGAAGAGACAGAGGCATTCTTTAAGACGTTGCGGAAAGTTGACACTGGCAATGTCATTATTATCGGCTCCAAAATTCTCAGCGAAGAGATCGAAGCAATGGAGGAGGTGGAAAAGAAAGAACTTGTTCAGAAGCTCATGGAGATGACAATTTCAGAATGGATCGACAGTGTTCCGGAGTTCTATAAGGACATAATGAAAACTGCAGAGTTAAAACTGCCAGACTCTGCCCATCTTGCCTGCGCAATCGATGGAGGTGCAAAATACTTTATAACAGTTGACGATGAAATATTAAAGAAGTGCTTAGTCCTATCGACTTTGCAGAAGAACAGTGAGGATCATGCCAACAGAAGTAGATGTGAAGGTTGTGGAAAAGGTCTTAGATCTGGCCAAGAAGGAGCTGTCCTTAGAGGAATATGCAAGGTTTTTGAGCTTTATCGGGCCAAAAATTGGAGACGCCGCCAGAGAGATAAGACATTTCCGGGATACAGTTGGTGAAGAAGAGTTTATCCGGCGTTTGAAGAAAAGAGGGGTTCAGATTACGCCATAATTACGTGAACCCGTGGCTCAGCGCTCCAGCACAGCCTCTTTGATGGCGAGCCTCTCCTTTCTGTTGAGGTCATCCGGCTCCCTCCCTCCAAGGGCTTCCTGTATCCTGGCCACAACATCCTTTCTGTGCACATCCACACAGCCCTTGCAGCTCCATACCTCATGCCCCCTCTTCCCGACTATGAGCTTCCCTCTCTTCTCGTCGCCGCAGGGATAGAAGGGGCAGAAGCAGAAGGTGCAGTCCTGTCCCTCGAAGTGACAGGGGTAGTAGCTGCATTCAGGACCTCTTTCAGGGGCTTTTGCAGCCTCTTTTTCCAGCGCCTCCAGGAGCCTTTCGTTCTCCTCTCTTCGCCGGACGCTGACCCTTATGAACCTTGTGTCAAGGCCCGGGAAGGTGCTGCAGTCCCTTATGAGAAGACCCTCTCTCAAGAGGCTCTCCTTCACCTTCTTCGAGTTCCAGCTGTGTTTGAGGAGCAGGAAATTTGCCTCTGATGGATATACCCTGACACCCAGCTTGGCGATGGCGCTGGCAAGATAGGACCTCTCCCTTTCAACGAGACCTCTCGTCCGCTCCATATACTCCCGGTCCTCAAGGGATGCGATGGCTGCGTCGTGGGCGAGGATATTGATGCTCCATGGCGGCCTGATGGATGAAAGCCGCTCTATGATGGCAGGCGACGCAACACCGTATCCCACGCGCAGCCCGGGGAGGGCGAAGAACTTGGTGAAGCTCCGGAGGACGAAGAGATTCTCATAGTCGTTGACCAGCTCGGCATAGCTTTTCAGCCCTGTGAACTCGATGAAGACCTCGTCGAGAAAGAGGTATATGCCTCTCTCAAGGCAGAAGGCAATAAGCCCCTCCAGATCCCTCTCTTCCATGGCCCATCCCGTGGGGTTGTTGGGCCGGCAGAGGAATAGGACCCTTACATCCTCGTCCTCCCTGATCGCTTCAACCACATCTGCCGCGCTGTGCTCAAAGGCCTTTGAAGGGTATATGTCCAGGGCGCTGTCGCCGTAGATCTCGCCGTAGCGCCTGTATTCGGAGAAGGTGGGCTGGAGTATGGCGGCCCTCTGGCCCCTTCTCAGGAAGAGGCTGCAGAAATCCCTGATCAGCTCTATGGAGCCGTTGCCGACGGCGATGTTCCCTGCTTCAACGCCCACATACCGGGCCACCGCCTCTTTAAGCCTCACAGGGTCCTGTGGCGGGTAGTGCACTATCTTCCCGCTGTCAATGGCCTCAAGCGCCTTCTCTGACGGTCCGAGGGGATTGATGTTTGCGCTGAAATCCACAAGCTCCCTGTTATACTCCCATATCTCCCCGCCATGGCGCAAGGTCATGGTATTCACTTGCTCTTCGCCTTCGTGGCGAGCGTGTGGAGTGTGTCCACCGCCTTGTCCGGATCCTCATAGTAGGTCTGGACGATGTTGTATATCCCGCCCAGCGGCAGCTCTGCCTCGACCATGGCCTCCACGATGGTCTTGCGCCTCTCTATCTCCTCATCGATCTCGTTGATCTTGCGGCCTGTGAGCCTGGAGAGCTCATGGATTATCCTGCCGTTGAGCACCTTCTCCTCTATCGTCTTTGTCTTCGGATCGTATTTGAAGAGGGTGTTTGTCTGGAAGACATCGGCCTCCTTCCCAGAGACCTCCATGACCTCTGTCACCCTCCTTACAAGCTTCCCCTCCTCGTTTATCTGTCTGTTCTGGGCGACCATGAGGTCCAGCGCAGGTATCATGATGTCTGGCACGTTCATGGGGTGGCTCTGGAGCCTTGAAAGGGCCTCTCTCCCTGAATTGGCGTGTATGGTGGCAAGGGTCCCCTCGTGGCCGGTGTTCATGGCTGTGAAGAGCGTGAGAGCCTCCTTGCCCCTCACCTCGCCGACGATTATACGGTCCGGCCTCATCCTGAGGGAGTTCTTCAGGAGCTCGTCCATGGTCACCTCGCTGCCACTCTCGTGCTGGGGGAGCTTCGTCTCCATGGGGATCCAGTGCTCGTGCATGAGGCGCAGCTCAAGGGTGTCCTCAATGGTCACTATCCGCTCCCGCCTCGGGATGAAGACTGAGAGGGCGTTGAGGGTGGTGGTCTTACCGCTTGCGGTGCCGCCTATTATCAGTGTGTTGGCAGGTTTTATCCCTCCTATGCCCTCTATGACAAGCCACAGAAACGCTGCGAGGGAGGAGGTGAGGGTGCCCAGCTTGATGAGCTCCACGATGGTGAGGCTTCGTGTCTGGAACTTCCTGATCGTTATGGTCGGCCCCCTCGGAGTCACATCTGCAAGGGTTGCGTTCACCCTTGAGCCGTCGGGGAGCCTGCCGTCGAGGAGCGGATACTCTGAGTTCACAACCCGCCCCGAGTACCGTGCGATCCTCTTTATGATCTCCACCGCTTCCTCTTCCTCAAGGACGACAGGGGTCTTCACCATCCCCTTCTTTCTGTCAAAGACATAGATGGGCGCGCCCCTGCCGATGTACATGATCTCCTCAAGCTCCTCGTTTAGAAGAAAGGGCGTGAGCTTTCCAAGGGCAAGCCTCTCGTTTATATAGAGATCGATGGACTCGTCGCTCACCGTGTTTTTCACAAGGGCCTTTAGCGCCTTCTTGACCTTTTCATGCTCTTCACGGGAGAGGACGAATGTGTTGGAGATGCTTTTGTCAAGCTTTGCAAGCCTGTCTATCTTCTCCAGATCATATCTTATCTGAAGAGCGCTTAAATCCTCCTTTGAGCCGGCTTCGCCGGCGCTGAGCCCTTCCATCCACCCAACTTCTGCGCTCTGCTTATAAAAAACTTATTACAAAAGAACTTAAATAATGATGGATGCGGAGGATATGCGATGATATGCTTTGACTTGGAGGGACCCCTCTCCCCTCAGGACAACGCCTTTGAGGTGATGAAGCTTATCAGAGGAGGGGGGAAGGTCTTTGAGGCCCTGAGCCAGTATGATGATATCCTCGCCCTTCAGGGTAGGGAGGGCTATGAGCCCGGTGACACGCTCAGGCTGATCGTGCCCTTCCTCGTACTTCACGGTGTAAGGGCGGAGGATATTGCAGGGGTGTCAGAGAAGGCCGGGATCGTGCCCGGTATGGCGGAGACGGTCCGGTGGCTCAGGGAGCAGGGAGTGGAGGTCCGCATAATATCCACAAGCTATGAGCAGCACGCCCATACAATAGGGGGCAGGCTCGGCATATCACCGGAGGCGACGGCCTGCACGAGGCTCGCCCTTGAGGAGCTGTCCTTTAAGCCTGAGCTGATGGATTCGCTGAAGCGCATAGAGGCCGCCATCCATTCAGAGGGGCTCAGCAAAGAGGTCATAAGGATGCTGGACGAGCTCTATTTCACACAGGGGCTCTTTGATGAGATCGGTGTCACCGTGGTGGGGGGGCAGAGGAAGGTGGATGCCCTCCTTGCCTTTGCCGAGGCTGCAGGGGAGGATGTGAGGGACGTCGCTGCCGTTGGCGACAGCATCACAGACTATAAGATGCTTCGCGAGGTGAGCGGACGGGGAGGGCTTTCAATCGCCTTTAACGCAAACCAGTACTGCCTGCCCTACGGCGACGTTGGTGTGGCAACGGTGGATGGCAGGGCCCTCATCCCCGTGATAGAGGCCTTTCTCAGAGGCGGGAGAAAGGGGGCTCTCGATGCCGTGGACATCCTTGAAGAGGACATGGGCGCATTTGAAGGGGACTACAGCTTTCTCCATGACATCGAACCCCGGCCCCTTTATACGAATCTCACAGGGAAAGGGACCCCTCCTGAAGATGTGCTGAAGGCTCACAGCAGGATACGGAACCTGGTCCGAGGGGAGGCTGGAAGGCTTGGCTGATGTCGTCGGGATAGGCGCGCTGAACTGGGACAGGCTCTATGTGGTGGATCGCTTCGCCAGCGCAGGCGAGGAGATAGTGATAAAGGAAGCGAGGGAGGAGGCTGGCGGCTCTGCGGCGAACACCATAGCTGCTCTGGGCAGGCTCGGCGTTGAATGCGCCTTCATAGGGCTTGTGGGGGATGACCCTGAGGGCCGGGCCATAGCGGATGCCTTTGAGAAAGAGGGGGTTGACACATGCGGCCTTATCAGGGCAGAGGGGAGGACGGGAACGGTGATCGCCATTGTGGACGGCACAGGGGAGAGGACCATGTATGTCCATCCAGGCGTGAACGACCTTCTCAGCCCTGAGCACCTTGACAGCGGGCTCATAGCATCTGCCCGGATACTCCATGTCTCGTCCTTTGCAGGAGGCGATGCTCTGGAGACTGTCATAGGTCTGCCCGGGCTCATGGGAGGCTCAAAGCTGAGCCTTGCCCCGGGTTTCCTCTGCCAGAGGGGTCTGGATTTTCTCGATCCCCTTGTTGAAAGGGCGGGTCTGCTCTTTCTCAATGAAGAGGAGGCTTCGGCGCTCACCGGGCTCGGTCCTGAAGAGGCGGCCGAGCTCCTCCTGGACAGGGGCGTGGAGACCGTGGCCATCACCCTCGGCCGGAGAGGCGCCCTTGCAGCAGACAGGGAGGGGACCGTCCTTGCCGGCGCCATCGAGACACGGGTCGTGGACACAACAGGCGCAGGCGACGCATTTGCAGCAGGGTTCCTCTACGGGGTGTTGAAGGGTCTGCCCCTCGCCATGTGCGCGGAGCTGGGCAATTTCACAGCCTCAAGATGTGTGGGGCGCGTGGGGGCGAGAAGCGGCCTGCCAGGGAAAGGGGATGTGGAAGGCCTTTTAAAGGAGCGCCTCAGTGGATAGGGAAAGGTCACATCAGTGTATACGTAACTTTATTAAGCCCTAATAAACGATTTATAAGCCACTATGGAAGAGGTAAAGTTCATTGTTTCAGACATCATGAGCACACCTATTGTGGATGTCCCGCCCGGGACAAGCGTTGCAAAGGCGGCCCAGGTGATGCTTGAGAAGGGCATCAGCAGCCTGGCCATAAAAGAGGACGGCCATATTGTGGGCATAGTGACGGACAAGGATTTTGTGAAGCTCATCTCAAAGGGGGGGCGGCCTGAGAAGACAAAGATAAGGGACATCATGACCACAGAGCTGATCCACGTGGACCCCAAGCTCACACTGCAGGAGGCGGCCGAGGTGACGAAGAAGCACAACATACGCCACCTCCTTGTGAAGACCTCCGCCGAATATGTGGGCATCGTCTCTGTAAAGGACATCATTGAGAACCTCTATGAGGAGCTGAAGGAGCAGAACACAAAGCTCAGGGCCAAGATAGATGAGCTGGAGAAATTCTATCGCGTGGCCGTGGGAAGAGAGCTCACCATGGTGAAGCTGAAGAAGAAGATCCGGGAGCTGCAGAAGAGGCTGGGGGAGCCTGAGGATCTGGAAGAGACCCTTTTTATAGAGTGAACCCCCGTCTGCCACAGGTCACACCGGCCGGGCGGTCCCGGCGCTCATCCTTCTGAAGAGCACAGGGCAGAGGGTGGTGGTGAAGATCGCAAGGAAGATGGCGGCAGCCTCGAGAGCCGCGTCTATGAGGCCCAGGTTCCTCCCGATCTCAACGGCCGCGATGACAAGGCTCAGGTTTGATGTGAGGAGGATGCCTGATGCTATGGCGTCTTTCACAGGCAGCCTCCGGTAGTTTATGATGACAGAGGGTATGATCTTCACAAGGAAGGCTGCGGCGATGAGCGGGGGCACGATGGAGAGGCCCTGTTTGTTCAGGAGCAGGTCGAAGCGGAAGTTCACACCCACCCAGATGAAGAATATGGGTATGAGAAAGCCGTAGCCGATGGCATAGAGCTTCTCCTCAAGGATGGAGCCTCCGCGGAAGAGCACTGAGAGCAGCGCGCCTGCAAGAAAGGCGCCGAGGATCTCCTCCACACCCACGAGCTGTGAATAGGCCACGAAGGCAAGCATGATCGCGATCGCCGCCCTGACGCCCACCTCGGTGGGCTGCTCTGGCTTGAACCAGCTTGAGAGGAGGTCGGGGAAATGCCACACCGCCTCCCTGCCTATGAAATATGCTGCCAGATAGGCTGCAAAGAGGGAGAGGACCACATATATCTTGAGCTCCATGGGGTCTCTCAGCCACACCGCATAGAAGGCCAGTATGACCACTGCAAGGAAGTCGGCAACCATCGTCATGAGGAGTATGGACTGTCCTTCCCGTGTCTTGGAGATCCCCATGCTCCTGAGGGTGGGCAGGACCACGCCGAGGGATGTGGTGGAGAGGATGATGGCCATGAGAAGACCGTAGCCCAGGATGAGCGCTGCCCCGTAGGAGAGCGAGAACATGAGGGTAAAGACAAGAAGCCCTTTCAGGACATCGCCCCATCCATGGCTTTCGATCTGGTTGAAATCTATCTCAAGACCGGCAAGGAACATGAGGAATACGAAGCCGAGGAAGGCAAGGAACTCGATGACAGGGTCCTCACCTATCAGGTTCAGGGCGTTCCTGCCAGCCGCCACGCCGAACAGTATCTCCACCACGATGACAGGGGCGCCGATCCTCTTCGAGGTGAAATGGGCGATGAGCGCCAGAAAGGCTATGAGGGCCAGCGGGAAAAAGGAGACCTCCATTGCTATCCCCTTGCTATGAGCACGGAGGTGGAGGCCTCCTGTATGATGCTTGTGGCCACGTCGTTCTTGAGGAGCGTCGCCCCGCCCCAGGGCAGCATCGTAAGCTCGTATTCCCGGCTCTTGACCTTCTTAACGGCCTCGATGTTCCTGTTACCCTCCACCTCGATCTCTCCAACGGCATATCCCTTCTCGGCGCCGTGCCCCTGCAGGGCCTCCATCGCCGCATCCAGCTCAGGCGAGTCGCCAAGCCTCAGCACATCCACCGCTGAGGAGAATATCTCCCCGAAGAGCCTTGCCATCTCAAAGAGCCGGGCAACCGCCTCTGAAGGATCGGCCAGGAGAAGGACCCTGCCATAGGGCCTGAATGTCCTTGCCACGAGTATGGGCGTTGCAGACCTCTCCAGAAGCCTCATGACAATGCTCTTCTTCAGAAGCCTCTCAAAATGGCTCATCTCCTCATGGTCCATCACAATGAGGTCCACATCGCCAAGATGCTTCTCAATGGCGGCCACCATGTCGCCCTCCTCGATCTCAAGGTCCACGGGAACGTCAAGGAGCCTTGCCATCCTCTGCTCCTCGCCAAGATGCTCCTTGCTGTTCCCGATGAGAAGCAGCCCGGCATCGGTCCTCACAGAGATCTGAAGGGCCTCTTCAAAGGCCTTTTCCATGGTCTGCGGGCCGATGATGGGCACGAGCATCTTTTTTATGGGGAACTCCTCAGTCACCTTGGGATGGGCGAGGGTGCGGATGTAGTTTGCAACAAGTGTGGTGGGGCAGAGTGTCGCGCTTATCTTCAGCTCCTCAAAACGTCCCACATTCTCAGGGTTCTCAACCCGCGCTATAATGTTCTTCACACCATATCTCTTTGCGATCCCGGCGACCTCGTAGTTCGTCTTGTCATCGGCAGTGACGGCGATGACCATGTCCGCCTCCCTGATCCCTGCCTTCAAAAGCACCTCCTCATCCGAGGCGTCGCCCTGGACCACGTCGATGCCTATAAGACCCTGCAGCCTCTCCACCTTCTCAGGGCTCTTTTCGACTATGACGCTGCGCGGGATGTGCTTTGCAAGGTGATATCCTGTCCGTCCGCCGCCTATTATTATGATCCTCATGCCAATCCCCTGATTTCTCAGTCAGGCCCAGCATCCTCACCTGCAAAAAAGGTCTGCTGGACCACATTATATATGTCCTCCATACCTTCATAGGTCTTTGACGAGGCCGGGAAGGGGCTGCTCAAAAGCCCCATGTTCTCAAGGGCCCTGAAGAGCTCCACATCGGCCTCCCTGTGCATACCCTCCTCTCCCGACACAAGGCTCTCATACAGCCTTGAATAGTCGCTCCCCCATTCAAGGAGCTCCTCAAGCCGCTCCGGCGCCAGCAGATCGGATTTGGCGAGGATGTTCGAAAAGGGGGCCAGAAACCTGAACTGGGCCGAAGCAGAGAGCATGAGAAGGGAGACGAAGCCGGAAGGCGTGCCCCCAAGCACAGGGTCCATCAAAAAGAAGATGGCAGACCTGTCCTCGCCGAGGGACTCAAGGATCACCTTGCTGGACTGCCGGAATGCAAAGAGCTCTATCTGGCCGGGCGTGTCTATGATGACATAGGGGCTTTTCACACTGGTGATGGCCTCCTTCACCTCCGGGAAGCGGACCGCTATGAGGTCCGCGCTCAGTATCTGGGCGCCGTTGGGCCCCACACCATACTCCTCCATGACCGTTTTTACATCGAGCCAGTCCCGCACATCCACCTCAGGGGTGTATGGGAGCAGCTCGGCCCCTGGGTCTAGATTCACCGTTATGGCGTCAAGCCCCCTCTCTGTGAGCCAGTCATGAAAGGCGTGGGTGAGAGCCGTCTTCCCGCTCCCGGCTGTGCCTATGAAAAAAAGGTTCACCTGACGGTCCTGCAAAACCGGCTTAACCCCCTTTAACCTTTTAGAGACCCTCAATATAGGACAGAACGAGCTTAACCGCGTTCTTCACGTCAGAGAGGCTTGCCACCTCCACAGGCGTGTGGATGTATCTCGTGGGCACAGAAACCACGCCTGAGAGCACCCCGCCTCTGGTGAGCTGGATCGCCGTTGCGTCTGTGGTGCCTCCCTCGCCCACCTCCAGCTGATAGGGTGTCTTCAGCCTCTTGGCAGCCTTGACGAGGCCCTCTCTAACCCGGGGGTGGGTGATTATGCCCCGGCCCTTCCCGTCCACAACGGTGATCACAGGGCCTTTGTTGAGCTTTATAGATGCCTCCTCAGGCTTTGTGCCCGGGAAATCCCCTGCAGGCGCCACATCAAGGGCCAGCGCCACATCAGGCTCGATCCTGTATGCCGAGGTCCGGGCGCCTTTAAGGCCCACCTCCTCCTGCGCCGTCCCCACCGCATAGACCCTGTGCGGTGTGTCCACCTTTTTCATCACCTCCATCATCACTGCGCAGCCGAGGCGGTTGTCAAAGGCCTTGCCGGTGAAGAGCCCGCCCTTCAGCTCCCTGAAGGGCACATCAAAGGTGATGTAGTCGCCCACAGAAAGGCCCATCTTTGAGGCGCTCTCTCCATTCTCAGCCCCCACATCAATGAACATGTCCTTTGTCTTAATCACCTTCTCCCTCTCCTTCTCCTCCATGAGATGAGGCGGCTTAGAGCCTATGACCCCGGGGAGCCGTCCCTTCCTGGTGTGGACTACCACCCTCTGGTTGAGCAGGGTCTGGTCAAAGAAGCCGCCCAGCGTTATGAACCTGATAAAGCCATTTTCATCGATATGTCTCACCATGAGCCCGATCTCGTCCATATGGGCGGCGAGCATCACCGTCTTCCCATCGCCCTCTTTTTTTGCGATGAGATTTCCCATCACATCCTCCTCTATCTCGCAACACCCCTCCAGCTCCTCCCTCATGATAGACCGTATCTCATCCTCGCTTCCAGGCACACCGTGCGCCTCTGAAAGCCGCTTTATGAGCCCTTTCATATTTCATCCCTCACAAACCTCTTACAGCACCGCCTCCAATATAAATATTCTCTTGGAAGCAGCCCACACAGCTGGGACGGCCTGATGCAGGGGCATCTTTATATAGTTGAAGGCTTTTAGGATACCTCATAGTTAGTGTGAAAGTTAAAAAGTGAGTTAGAATCAGATGACTGTTTTTTCTACTTTATTTCTCAATAAACGTGAAAGGAGGTGACAATGATGGCTACCGGTACTGTGAAGTTTTACAACAGGATGAAGCGCTTCGGGTTCATCGCTCAGGATGAAGGCGAGGATGTCTTTGTCCATGAGTCAGGCATCGTAGAAGGACCTATCAACGACAACGATCGTGTAGAGTTCGATGTTGAAGAAGGGCCAAAGGGCCTGAAGGCAGTGAACGTCAGGAGGGTTTAGAACCCTTTTTTCATGGCAGAGGCCACATCCTCAGGCAGCATCTCCACGATCTTCTCAAGGTGGAGGGTCTCCATAAAACCTGTGTCAGAGGTGTGGTATGGAGCTGGCAGGGGTCTGGCTATGATCCTGATGTGGAGGCTGAACCCCTCTGCCGCCCCTTCCATGGGGCCGGAGAAGGTGGACAGATTAAAGCTTTCCACACCCATCGCGGCATAGCCTCTCAGGATCCTCACAACCCCTCTGGAGAGCTGTGAAAGATCCCCCCGGTCCAGCTCGGAAAGGGAGGAGCGCCCGTCAAAGACGGCGAGGACCTCGCCATTCCCGAATGGAGCGTATGCTGCGAGGAATGTGATCCTGCCAAGACTCCCGATATAGCGCTCGCCAAGCATCCTCTCCTCCCGCACCAGATCTGCCCAGTAGCTGCTGCCCCTCTCTTCAATATATCTTCTGCACCCCTCCAGCACCAGCCCTGTGAGATATGTTGGGCGGCTGTCCATGATGATCTGAAGATGTGGGTGGACTATGCTTGCGCCAGATGGGGAGAGGTGGTTCCAGCCAATGGCAGGGAACCTTGCCCCGGTGTCCCTGTTGTGGACCCTTTCCAGGAAGTCGACGCCTGCTGAGAATGCGTCCTCTATCTGCCGCGCTTTGAACTCCCCTGTCCTGAGGAAGTGGCTCCTGGTGAGTGTGGCAACGGCATGATACCTGGCGAAGGGAAAGAGGTTCGGGAAGAGCCGTGTCTCGCCTCTGGCTATGAAACCCTCTGGTATGAGGTCCGGGCTGAACCTCGGCGTTTTCTCATCCATATTCTCTGGACAGAAGGCGCACCCATCCCTTGACCGCCTTGCAAGCCCCTCATAGTCAACACTGCCCGCGGCATCTTCGAGACGCCCCGCTCTCCGGACGTTTATCCGCGACCACCTGCCTGTTAGAGGGTCTCTGCGATGCTCTATCCTCTGCGCCTCCTCCTTAAAACCACCTGCCGGGGGACGGAGCCCCATCTCTTCAGCTACCTTCTCAAACATCCAAGACATATCTATGGCCCGGCAATTTTTATATATCTACCCGTTCATATTAGCTGGTTCCCTATGCCAGTGATAGAGCTTGATGTTGAGGTTCTTTGCAGCCTGATCGGCGAGAGGATGCCGCCAGAGGACCTTGTGAAGGCCATATCAGAGCTTGGAGCGGATGTGGAGGGGGTGAAAGGCAGAACCATAACGGTGGAGTTCTTTCCAGACCGGCCTGACCTGCTGTCAGCGGAGGGCGTGGCAAGGGCGCTCAGGGCCTTCCTTGGCATCGAGCCCGGTCTGAGAACATACAGTCTGGCGCCGCCAGCTGCAGAGCTCTCTGTGGACCCCGGGGTCCTGCCCATAAGGGGATGTGTTGAATGCGTGGATGTGAGGGGTGTGAGGCTTGATGACGACCTTTTGAAGAGATTGATGGAGATGCAGGAGGACCTTCACTGGGCCCTTGGAAGGGATCGCAAGAAGGTGGCAATCGGCGTCCACGACCCATCAAAGACAACCCCTCCTTACACATACAGGGCAGCCCGTCCTGACGAGATACGGTTCGAGCCTCTGGCAATGCCGGGCGCTGAGCTGACCCTCGGAGAGATACTTGAGAAACACCCAAAGGGCAGGGAGTACGCCCATATACTCGAAGGGTTCGACAGATACCCTGTCATCCTTGATTCAAAGGGGAGGGTGCTCTCCATGCCCCCCATCATCAACGGCGAGCTCACAAAGCTTACAGAGAGGACCACCGCCCTCTTCGTGGAGATGACAGGCACCGATGAAAGGGCCGTGGGCAAGGCCATGAACATACTCTGCGCCGCCTTCGCAGAGCATGGCTGGAGGCTTTCAAAGGTGAACGTGAAATACCCAGACAGGACCGTGGAAACGCCGAACATGGAGCCCCAGACACGCAGGCTCTCAGTGGCATATGCCAACAGGATGCTCGGCCTCACGCTCACACCGGCGGAGATCAAGACCTGTCTTGAGAAGACCGGATACGGTGTGGAGACCGATGGTGATGAGCTTCTCATCAAGGTCCCGCCCTACCGGGCCGACATCCTGCACCACATCGACATAGTGGAGGACGTGGCCATCGGATACGGCTACGGGAACTTCAGGCCAGAGCTGCCCCCTCTTTCAACAACAGGCCGCCGTCTGCCAGAGGATGCGAGGATGAGGAAGGCGCGCAGCGCTATGCTGGGCTTGGGCTTCACAGAGGTGGTGACCCTCATGCTCTCCAATGAGGAGGACAACTACAGGAAGATGGGCCTCTCCGGCAATGCCGTGAAGATCCAGAACCCTATAAGCGAGGAGCAGACCATAGTGAGGACCCATCTCCTGCCAGGGCTACTCGGCGTCCTCTATCTCAACCGCCACCGGGAGCTTCCCCAGAGGATCTTCGAGACAGGGGACGTGCTAAGGCTCGATCCAGAGTCAGAAACAGGCGCAAGAAGAGAGCGGCGCCTCGCCGCCTGCATCATCCATCACAGGGCAAACTTCTCAGAGGCTAAATCCATATTCAACGCACTGCTCCGCGACCTCCAGATCAAAGGCAAGGTCAAAGCAGTCAAACATCCAAGCTTCATACCGGGGAGATGCGCTGGGATAGAGGGCAGGGGATACTTCGGCGAGCTGCACCCGCAGGTGCTGACAAACTTCGGGCTCGAGTATCCGGCGGCGGCGCTGGAAATCATGTTATAACCTATCATTTCATTCATTGAGTAAATGAAAGGGGTGACATAGGTGGAGTCGTGGAAAAAAGGAGCAGTGATTCTAAATGGAAGCAGATGAAAAGATTGAGTATGATTCAATTAAACAAGATCAATCAAATGAACTGCCGAGTTGGGATCCAAAATTAGGAGGAGATATTAATTGGGTTAAAGTCATAATCGGATTTTTAAATGGTTAAATAAAGTCTATCGCCCCTTTGATCGGGCATGAGTCGATGCAGATCCTGCAGGGCTCTGACTGCATCTCGCTCTCGTTGCGGCGGCAGATGTCGATGTTCAGGACCGTTATGGTGCCGTCTTTCACACCCATTATCACGTCCTTTGTGAGCGGGCCCTTGCCGCCTGAGACGTCCTGGCTGACGCTGACGTTAAGGGGGCATGCCACAACGCAGTTCCCGCAGCCTGTGCAGAGGTCGCCCCTGATAACAAGCCTTGTGGGGGTGCTCTTCTGGACCTCTGCCTCGACCTCCTTCAGGGCTATGCGCTTGCCGATGTATTCCGGTTTCTGGAGGGGCGGACAGTCGCCCACCCTCTTCTCGCCCTTCAGGAACTTCACGGCAAAGGCCATGCAGCTTGGCAGGCCGCATTCCCTGCAGTTAGTCCGTGGCAGGAGCCTCTGGATCTCAATGGGTGATCTGGACATGGCAACTCCAAGATAGACCAGTGAACTATAACGTTTAAAACATATAAGGGTTTAAATTAAATATGTGGCAGTCCTAGATTAGGTTTTGATGGCCCTTAAGCTGTATAACACCCTTACACGGAGGAAAGAGGTTTTCAGACCGCTGAAGAAGGGCGAGGTCCTCTATTACACCTGCGGCCCCACCGTCCATGACTACGCCCACATAGGGAATTTCAGGACCTTCGTGGTCCAGGACGTGCTCAAGCGCTGGCTCCAGTCCAAGGGCTATCGTGTGAGGCATGTGATGAATATCACCGACGTGGATGAGAAGACCCTTGAGAGGGCGGCCAGGAAGAAAATCCCCCTCGAAGAGCTCACATCAAGGTATGAGAAGGCCTTTTTCGAGGACCTGGACTGTCTGAACATAAAGCGGGCGGACCGCTATCCACGGGTCTCTGACAACATCCCGGTGATAGCAGGGATGGTGGAGGGGTTGTTGGGCCGCGGCCACGCCTTCAGGGACAGCGACGGCTCCATATACTATGACATCAACACCTGCCCGGACTATGGAAAGCTCTCAGGCAACAGGCCTAAACGGCGTATCAGGGCGAAGATGCCGCGGGAGGACTATCAGAGGCCCAAGAACTTTCTCCTATGGAAGAGATGCGAAGGTGGCGGGGAGATGGGGTGCTGGGACTCCCGCCTTGGAAGCGGCAGACCGGGCTGGCACATAGAGTGCGCCGCGCTGGCCAACAGGTATCTGGGCGAGACCATTGACATCCACTCAGGGGGTGTGGACCTCATATTCCCCCATCACGAGAACGAGATCGCCGAGGCAGAGGGCTTCTCAGGCAAGCCCTTCTCCCGCTTCTGGGTTCATGTGGAGCATCTCATCGTCTACGGCAGGAAGATGTCCAAGTCGGCCGGGAATTTCTTCACCCTGCGCCAGATCATAAGACGGGGGTATGACCCCCGCGCCATGCGGCTCCTTTATCTGAAGACCCACTATCGGGAGAGGCTTGACTTTGACTTTGAAAGGCTTGAGGAGGCTGGTTCAGAGATAGGGTTCCTTCTTGAGCTGGCCCGGAGGCTGGAGGGGATAAAAGGCCCAGCTGGCAGCGGGCTCTCAGAGGAGATAGAGGCCTTTAAAAGGGATTTCACCGCGGCAATGGACGATGACCTGCACACGGATCTGGCGTGGAAGACCTATCTCGCCCTGCTCCATAAGGCGGATGAAGCCATGGAGAGTGGGGGGCTCTCGAAGGAAGGGGCGGGAAGGCTGAGATCTGCTATGGAATGGGTTGACTCCATATTCGGGCTCATGGGGGAATGCTAGATCAACACGGTAGAGGTGCGCGGGCTCACAAAGGTCTTTGAAGGCGGGATACATGCATTAAGAGGCATTGATTTCCATATAAAGGACGGCGAGATATTCGGTCTCTTAGGCCCCAACGGCGCTGGAAAGACGACCACCATAAACATCCTTGCCACGCTGCTGAAGCAAACCTCTGGAGAGGCCGTTGTAAACGGCTTTGACTGTCTTGAGGAGCCTCATAAGGTGCGCCAGAGCATCGGCATAGTATTTCAGGACCCCTCAAGCGACGACATGCTCACCGGGAGGGAGAACCTGCACCTCCACGGCCTCATGTACGGTCTCAGGAAGGCGGAGCGGGAGAAGCGGATAGAGGAGGTCCTGCGCCTTGTCGAGCTCACGGACCGGGCCGACGACAGGGTGCGGAGATACTCAGGCGGGATGCGCCGGCGCCTTGAGCTTGCGCGGGGGCTGCTCCATAAACCGAAGGTGCTCTTTCTGGACGAGCCCACCCTCGGCCTGGACCCGCAGTCCCGGGAGCACGTGTGGCGTTATATCGGGGGGCTTGTGGACGAAGGCGGTCTCTCCATCCTGCTCACAACCCATTATATGGAGGAGGCTGAAAAGCTCTGCCATCGCGTGGCCATAATAGACAGGGGCAAGATAATCGTGCTGGACACTCCGAAGGGTCTTACAGAGAGCGTGGGCGGCGACGTGGTGGCCCTGAAGACAGGCAACCCTGATGTGACGGCCCTTGCGGAGAAGGAGTATGTGCTGAGCATTGAGCAGAAGGAAGGCCTCCTCACGCTCACCGTAAGGGACGCAAAGCAGAACCTGCCTGAGATCCTCAGGCTGGCAGGCAGGGTGGAGTCTGTGGAGATGCACTCCCCCACACTGAACGATGTCTTCCTCCACTACACCGGGCGTGAGATCAGGGAGGGGCCTGAGGAAGGCGGATATGGCACGAGAATGATGATGAGCGTGAAGAGAAGATGAGCGAGCTCCTTGGACTGTATGCCCTGTGGCTTCGAGAGGTCAAGGTCTATTCCAGAGAGCGCTCAAGGATAGCCTCGTCGGTCTTCACACCCATCCTCTGGCTCTTTGTCTTTGGCAAGGGCCTTGGCGCGACCATATCCATCGGCGGGCTGGCCTATGACATCTTCCTATACCCCGGCATCATAGCCATGTCCACCCTTTTCACCTCTCTCTTCTTCGGCGTCTACATCGTCTGGGACAAGCGCGTGGACTTCCTGAAGGAAGTGCTGGTATCCCCTCTTTCAAGGACAACGGTCTTCCTTGGCAAGGTCCTTGGCGGCATGACAGACACCATCATACAGGTCACGATCCTGCTCCTTCTGGCGCCTTTCCTTGGCATCTCCATAGGGCCTAGAACGATCGTCCTCATATATGGGACGGTCTTCTTCCTCTCGCTGGGGATCGTGAGCATCGGCCTCATCATCGGGTCGGTGATGGAGAGCCCTGAGGGGTTCGGCCTTGTGGTGAGCTTTGTGGCATATCCCTTATTCTTCCTCTCAGGCGCCCTCTTCCCTATCTGGAACCTTCCGCCCTGGCTGCGCGCCTTCGTCATGCTCGATCCTGTTACATACGGCGTGGACGCCCTGCGCACGGTCATCCTTGGAGGTGGCGCAATCCCGCTGGAGGTGAGCTTCGCCGTTCTCACAGCCTTCTCAGCAGCGATGGTCTACATAGGCACAAAGGCCTTTGAAAGGATGAAGGCATATTGAATAGAACATATTGGGCGGAGTGTGCAGGCAATTGATCTGGCGCTGTTGCACTTCCAGAAGCGCTATGCTGCAGCTCTCGGCGGGCTTGCCGTCATAGCCTCAGCCGCTTTTCTCGGACACGCCGGCCTCATCAAAGGTGGCCATCTCATCAAGGACCTTGCAGGCCGCCTCCACTATGGTTATGCCGAGGGCTGCGCCTGTGCCCTCTCCGAGGCGAAGCTCAAGGTCGAGCAGCGGTTTCAGCCCGAGGTGTTTTAAAACAGCTTTGTGGCCCTTTTCAACAGACTGATGAGCGGCTATCATGTAGTCCTTGGCCTGGGGTGCGATGGCTGCTGCAATGAGCGCCGCCGCCCCTGAGATATAGCCGTCTATGACCACCGGAACCCTGTTTGCTGCGGCGCCGAGGATGACACCGGCAAGGCCTCCGATCTCAAAGCCCCCGATCTTGGCAAGCACATCAACGC
>RFHW01000064.1 GCA_003695745.1 Methanobacteriota archaeon
CACATCAGGGGTCACGGTCATCTTGCCCACACCGCTCACAACGATCCCGCGATCAGCTCCGGAAGACGATGGAACGCCGTTCTCACCTGCCCTTAAACCAGCTGGCGAAGAGACGTCCACGGCATAGGAATGCTCTGAAACAGCCTCTGAAGCTGTGCCGCCGGCCTGGTTCTCAACACACCCTGCGGCAGCCGCCACGGCAATGACCAGAACAAGCAGCACAAGTCTTCTCGACATCATCCCTTATGATCTATTCACAGATGCTTAAATATCTTCTCCTGTTCTGTCAAGAGATTTCGACATATATTTATCTGGAATGGGCGCAACCACTTTGTAATGCTCGATCTAACCTACAGGGTGCTTGCAGAGAAGAAGCCCAAGGTAAGGCAGCGGATAGATGAGCTTCTGGACCATGATTCACTGAAGGTATTTGAGGAGAGATGGCGCACAAGGACCTTCGCACCCCGGAGAACAAGGGTGGGCGGCGGGGATGGGAGCATCAACCACCGGAGATACCGCAACCTCGTCATCTATGCTGTGAACGCAACAGCCTTCGTCTACGACGGCGGCCTGAGCAGATGCGACGCCGCAGATATTGGGATACTCCACCCCTATTATCAGGTGGAGGAGAGGCTGCACCTCTACAGGGCCATCTACGAGCTTAAAACCGCCCTAACCGTGCTGGATCAGGTGGACCTCTTCCTCATCGACGGCTCCTTGCTTTCGGACCTGAAGGCCCTGAAAAGGCTTGAAATGGGCCTTTCCAAAGAGGCGAAACAGGAGGTGCTGGAGCTGCTGCCGGAGATCGAAGGTTCAAGCGGGCCCGGCATAGCCTCGGCCCGGCTCATGGGCAGGCTGTCCAGGGAAGAGGGGTTCAGAGAGAAAGCAGGTTTTCTGGAGTACATCGAGTATCTCTCATGCCTTGAGAAGCTCATCACAGCAGGCATCGACAAGGTGGTGGGCATATCCAAATCATCAACTCGAAGCCGGCTTGGAGGGGACCTGCCTGACATAGCGGTCTATGGCGAGGTCACCCGAAGGGCAGGGTACTCCCAGCCTGAGACCGAGGTGGTGGCCCGCAGGTTCCCGGTGTATGATGAGCTCTTCCGAAGCCTTGTCTTCACGGTGACCAACTTCAGGCTTGAAGAGGGGAAAGAGGTGTACATGCTTGAGATCCCAAGAGAGGCCGATGAAGAGGAGGTGACAGGGATTTTAGAGACCATACGCTCCGTCTCAGTTGGCGGCTACCCCTATCTCCTTGAAAAAGCACATAAAGAGGTGGTCATCAAGAACAGTGACATGGAGCGGATAATCACAGGGCTGGGCGTCATTGAACGAACAGGGCGGGAGGTACTGGAGTGAAAGAGGAGGTGATAGGGGTCTGCATAGGCGAGGCAACGCCCGGTGAGGCGAGCTTCATATCACGGACCGTGTCCCGGTCAGGGGAATACGTGACCCTTGACTTTGACGGCCGCCTGATCCTTGGCATGGTGGAAGGGCTTGTGCGCGGAAGCCCCTCCATCTCAGGCGATATCCTCGACCCGGATGTGGTGGAGCAGATACTCAAATTCGAGGGAGAGGGAGGGCAGTACATAAAGGGGAAGGTGCGGCTTCTCGGCGACGTGGAGAGCCTTGAGATCCCGAAGACGCCTCCGCCTCCGGGGACGAAGATCATGAGGGCTGACCCATCGGTGCTGCAAAGGATATTCTCAGGCGGAACAATAAGGCTTGGAAGGCTTTTGTCACATCCAGAGGTCGTGGTCAGCGTTGACGCCAACAAGATGGTGTCGCGCCACCTCGCGATCCTCGCCATAACAGGAGCCGGGAAATCGAACACGGTCTCAGTCATCGTAGAGGAGCTCATAAAGCTGAATGGCATGCCCATCCTCTTTGACATGCACTCTGAATACGGGGAGGCAGGGTTTTCAAAGGTCAAAAGGATAAAGCCCAGGCTCAACCCCATTTATCTTTCCTTCCCTGAGTTCAAGATACTCGTGGACGTTGGCAAAGACGCCTATATACAGGAGCGGCTACTGCGAAAGGCATTCAAAGCGGCCAAGGAGAACATCAAAGGAGGCGGGAACTTTATACCCCGGATACTTGATGAGCTCGAGGCCATCGCCGGGTCAGCGGAGCAGATGACCGGGAGCGAGAAGAACGCCATTGCCGGAGTCATAAACAAGGTGGAGGACTTTGAGAACCGATACGAAGGGCTGGTGGACCCCCACGCCCCCCACATCCTGAGCGAGTTCGAGCAGGGCGCCGCCAACGTGGTGGACCTTGGAGCCGTGGACGAGGACTACGCCGACGTCATCGTAAGCCACGTGCTCCGCAAGACCCTTCACATGCGTAGATCCGGCGAGATGCCGCCTGTCTTCTGCATCATCGAGGAAGCCCATATCCTTGCTCCGGCAAAGCGCCAGACACACAGCAAATACTGGATAGACAGGATAGCGCGGGAAGGCCGCAAGTTCGGAGTGGGCCTGTGCCTTGTGAGCCAGCGCCCGAAAAGCCTTGACCAGAACTCCCTTTCACAGGCGAACAACACAATCATCATGCGCCTCGTGGAGCCAAGCGACCAGCGCCACGTGCAGCAGGCCAGCGAACGCCTCAGCGACGACCTCCTCGGCCAGCTCAACGCCCTCAACACAGGAGAGGCAGTGGTGGTGGGCATGATGACAAGGATACCTGCGCTCGTGAAGATAGACCGGTTCAAGGGAAAGCTCCGGGGCAGCGACCCAGACATCACGGCCCTGTGGGCTGAAAGAGCCGCAGAAAAACAAAGACAGCACAAACAAAAAAAGAAAGAGGTAAAAGACCTATATGAGGGCATGATTTAAAAACTGGATAGACAAAACACTTCCGCCCTCGTGATGTAGCCAGGATATCATAGGGGGTTGCGGACCCCCTTACCCGGGTTCAAATCCCGGCGAGGGCACTTGTCACCCTCAGCACCTTTCTTTCTCTCAAGAAAGAAATCCGCCTGAAAGAAAGACCCGATTTTGTCTTGCCAAAATCTCCATGCGACTAGCTGGAGCATGGAGCGGAGGTAGAACGCCCTTTGTCTACGGCAAATTCTTTCCAGATGGAAAGAAGGGGCAGAGCCTCCTGGTTTGTGGAAGAAAAAGGTGGGTTTTCCGGCCGCGCTTTTGCCGGCTTCTAGCCTTTGAGGCGACGAAGACGGGGTGGAGGTAAGAGAGGAGGCAGTTTTTTGAGAATAAACGGTTAACGTGACTGCCTCTTTATAGATATTGGATGACCAACTCATATAAATACTTTTCGTTTACATGGGCTAAAAGTTAAATGAAAAGATTTGACAGTGGGCGGCAAAGGCTTAATAATCACATAGCCCTTTTTA
>RFHW01000065.1 GCA_003695745.1 Methanobacteriota archaeon
CTCTGTCCCAAGCTCGATGGCGGCCTTCACGTCCTCGCCGGTGGAGATCCCTGCTCCACATAATACCTTGATGCCGGGGTTTATCTCTTTTACGGCGTCCACAGAGGCGGTCACAACCTCAGGCTGCGCCTTGGACACCGGGATGCCTGTGCCGATGAGCTCAGGAGGCTCGATCGCTATCATATCCGGACCGAGAGCGGCCGCAGCACGGGTTACGCCTGTGTTGTTGGTGCAGACAACCGTTGCAAGACCGAGCTCCCGCGCACGCTTAACTGTCGCTTCGATCTCTGCAAGGACAAGCCTGTGCTCGGAGTGGTTCAGAAGGGTGCCGGCCGCCCCTGTCTCCTTCACAGCCTCAAGGACGGTCCAGCCGGTGCGGCTGCCCGGGGGGAAGGCGTCTGCATGCTGGGCCAGAACAGGTATGCTCACCTCCCTTGCGATCCAGGCGAGGTCCACCATCTGGGGGCATATGGCAGTTGCCACACCAGTCTCCTCGGTCACCTCCTTACAGGCCCGCGCAAGGGCAAGCCCCCGCTCGCCCATGGACTCCTCATAGGACTTGACGTTCAGCACGATTACCGGGGTTTCAAGGCCCATGTCACTCAACTTTCTCAAACCTGTCTTCAAGGCCCTTGAGCACCTTGGGCAGCGTCGTGTATTCCATGTCCTCCATGGGCAGACGATGGGGCTCGAAGGGACCGTGCCTGCGCATGTACTCCGCGATCCGCGCAGCCCTTTTTCTTGTAAGGTCATAGGCGGGGTCGTCGAAGAGGTCCACAGGGCCGACAAGCCTTGCATCTGCCACCTGGAACCCTGCGGCGGTGACCCGCGGCGGGCCGTCAAAGCGCGTGCAGCGGGCGTCCTTCAGCCCCACCGGCATGAGAGGGCCGTTGTGGCTCCCCCTCATCCAGCCGCTCACAAGATGGGGGAAGGCAAAGGGCTCGAGTACCTCGCCAAGGGCGGGCAGACCCGACTGGGCCCGAACAAGCGCCACCGGATCGTCCTTGCCCACATACTCCCCTGCTATCTGATAGAGCTTTTCCGTGCTCACCACCGCAACAGGCTCATCAGGAGGGAGCTTCGGATGGTTGTCCCGTGGATACACCCGCTTTATCACATACCTGCTCTTTGCGCCTATAAGGGCGAGGAGCGAGTAGGTCTCCTCAGGCGTCTCCATGAACACCCTCCGATGCTCCATGATGTCCCACACCTCAAACCTGAAACCTCCGTGACAGTTAGGATCAATGACAAGGCCTGCGGTGTTGAAGGGGTCTGCGAACATCCTGTATATGGGGAGGTTGAAGGCCCCCGGCTCTGTCTTGTCCATCATGAACGCCACAAGGGGCTCTCCCTTCCGCTCGGTGAACTCCATCTCCGCTATGCCGGGGCCCATGCCTCTGATGTTGCCTGAGAAGGCGTCGCTCAGGAGGTCCTGCCCAGCGCCATAGAGCTTGAGCTCCCTGGCCGCCTCTGTTGCCGCCTCAAAGACCTTCCATGCCAGGCCGTGTATCTCTGAGCTGTCCACACCCTTTGTATGGCTCATAAGGAGCTGGAGATCGTCGCCTGCAGCCATCACATGATAGTCCTTTATGAGGCCCTCTTTCCTCGCCTTCTCAAGCCCCTCCTTTCCAGCGGATATGAGCTGGGGATGGACGCTTGCATGCCCCGGATACCCTCCCACATCCGCCTTTATCAAACTTACCGTTGTCTTCATCTGATTCCTCCTACCAGTAGACCTTTTTTCCAGAAGCATCCCTTGTATACTTCCCAAAGTCCTTAAATTTTTCTATCTCCACATCCCTGAAGTTGGGTCCTTCCTTGCAGACCCGAAGACCCCCGTCGTCCATGACACAGGCCCCGCAGATGCCGATGCCGCATTTGAAATACCGCTCCATGGACACCTGTGTTGGAAGGCCGTGCCTCTTTGCGATCTCCAGTACCTTGTACATCATTATCTCAGGGCCGCATGTGAAACACTCGTCATATCTCCCCTTCTCCAGCTCCTTCTCCAGCGCGTGGGTGGTGAAGCACTTCATGCCGCAGGTCCCGTCATCGGTGGTTATGATGATCTCTGCCCCGGCCCGCTCAAGCCTGTCCACGAAGAGGAGCTCGCTTTTCGTCACCGCCCCTATGATGACAGTGATCTCCCTGCCCATTTCGATCGCCTTCTCCGCAAGGGGCGCGATAGGCGCCATCCCCACGCCACCTCCAACAGCGATGAGCCGCTCACCCGTTATCTTGAAGGCCCTTCCAAAGGGGCCGCGCACACCCAGGATGTCGCCCCGTTTCATGTCATGGAGGCGGGCTGTGGTCGCACCTTTCCGCAGCACCGTAACGCCCATGTCCCTCCCGGGGTAGGAGATGCTCAGGGGCTTCTCGTCATAGCCCGGGACCCAGAGCATGATGTACTGGCCGGGCAGCGCCGGCAGGTCGAGGTCAAGCCTGAAGGTCTTGATGTTCTTTGTCTCCTTCACGATATCCTTTATCTTCACAGTGTACACGCCGTCCGTCACCCCTGCGCAGCACCTATAAGCTCTTCAAGGCTCCTGTAGCCATGGTCTTTCATGAACTCCTCAATCTCTCCTGCAACCTTCCGGAAGATGCCGATGCCCCGGTCGGCAACGCCCACGCCGATCTGCACGGCCCTCGCCCCTGCCATGAGGAACTCCACCGCATCCTCCCCGGTGGTGACGCCGCCGCAGCCTATGACAGGCAGGCCTGTCTCTTTCACGATCTCATAGACCGAGGCCACTGCCACAGGCTTTATGCAGGGCCCGGACAGCCCGCCGATCTTGTTGCCAAGGACCGGCATCCCGGCCACGATATCGATCTTCATGGCCTTCAGCGTGTTTATGGCGGTGACGGCGTCGCATCCCGCCCGCTCACAGGCTTTAGCTATGGCCACGATATCGCCTGTGTTTGCCGTGAGCTTCGCGATGACAGGGATGCTCACGCTGTCCTTCACCGCCTTCACCACCTCGTAGGTCAGCTCCTCTGTGGTTGAGAAAAAGGCGCCTGCCTTCCCCACATTCGGGCATGAGAGGTTGAGCTCAAGGGCATCCACACCATGGTCCTCCATCTTCCCTGCCACGCTCACAAACTCCCTGACGCTGAATCCAAATATGCTGCCGATGACAGGGACGCCCCCTTCTTTAGCGGTCTTAATCTCCTCGCCAAAGTCGTCCACACCCGGGTTTGCAAGGCCGATGGCGTTCAGATAGCCCTGCTCTATCTTTATCACAGTAGGATTCTTGTAGCCCTCCCGCGCCTGCTTCCCGATGGACTTTGTCACCACCGCGCCGGCGCCTGCACGCGCCACCCTGCGAAGGGACGACCCCACGTTCCCAAGGATCCCGGAGGCAAGAATAGTGGGATTTTCCAACCTCAAACCGCATATATCTGTTTCAAGCATAAAGACCACGCTATTCTGATGGGGATACCCCGCAGGCATGGCATTTAAACTTAACGCCCCGAAGGCCCTTTGCGGTTTGCCTTTATCCCGGTCCCGCTTATAACATACTTCTTGTATAGAAAGAACTGCCATATGCCGAAATTGGCGAAGCCCTCCTGCAGCTCAACAACAACGTCATATTCTGCAGCTACGGCATTGAATCTCTTGATAGCCTTATCACGGGGGTCATAGAATACGGCATCCCCCTCAACACGTATGGGCGCAATCTCCAGGTCTTTCTCCAGCTTTTTCCTCGACGTACCCTCTCTGGAAGCCCTGTAAGAGAGATAATCTCCCAGTGATGTGTTTAATGCTCCCTGATAATCTGCCATTGAACCCACCTTAACCTGTGAAATCGACTTTATATTTTATCAATTTTTCGGTCTTGGCAGTTATCTTCCTGATTTTATAGAGGCGATCCTTTAGTGTAACTTTTCGCAACAGATTTGTAAACTCAAGGTATATATAGAGAAAAAGAGATAATTACATAACAGCACAGGTGATTGAAAAATGGAAGACGAAGTCAGGTGCTGGATCTGCGGCAGCCGGCTTGTGGCAAAAGAGATGGTCACCCTCAACAACGAGACCAAGATAATCATCACCTGCGACTCCTGTTTTACAGATCTCATCGTCATTGACAAGAGCAGTTAACCCCCGGTCCGGGGGGCACAAGGTTTATCTAGCGCATGCCTCCAAAATAGCTGTTTGAACAGGTGTAATCAGGAGGCATTGGAATACTTCTGGGAAACGGCATTGAGCTCTGCATCGACGGCCTGAAGGTATATCTGGACCCGAAAAAGGCTGTTGGCACATCTTTTGTTTCACACGCCCACAGCGACCACTGCCCAAGGAGCTTCTCCGGCACCATCATTGCAAGCAGCAGGACCTGCGCCCTCATGCGCAGCGAGCCCCTTGGAGAGTTCTGGCACAGAGGCACAGAGCTGGATGGCGTGAGATTCACCCTGTATAACTCTGGGCACATACCCGGCTCCACCCAGCTCCTCATAGAGAACGGGGCACGCATACTCTACACAGGCGATCTGTGCCTGAAAGGCGGCCTGATAACCCCTCCTGCAGACACCCCTGCCTGCGACATCCTCATAATAGAGGCCACCTTTGGAACACCAAGATACGTCTTCCCAGACAAAAGGGAGACCATAAAGGAGATGAGAGATTGGGCAGAGGACTGCAATGCAAAGGGCGCGACCCCTGTCTTCCTGGGATACGCCCTTGGGAAGGCGCAGGAGATCACCAAAGCCCTATCCGGGGATCTCACCGTCTTTGTCGAGGAAAGCGCATATCACTTCAACAGGCGCACAGAGAACCTTGGCATCCATCTGGGCAGATACGAGCTGTGGGATGGCCACCTACCACCAGAGGACTGTGTTCTAGTGGCCCCCCCTCATAAGGCAAGGCTCTTCAGAGACGAGCTGTTCACCACAGCCTATGTGAGCGGATGGGCCTCCGGCAACGGCGCACCGCGATTTGGAGCCTCCGCAGGATTCCCATTAAGCGACCACAGCGACTTTAACGGGCTCATAGAGTTCGTGGAGCGCGTCTCGCCACAGGCCACATACACGGTCCACGGCTTTGCCAGAGAATTCTCA
>RFHW01000066.1 GCA_003695745.1 Methanobacteriota archaeon
CCCCTGAGTAGGGTGACCTTGGGCCTGCGCCCGTATCTCCGGTCGTTTATCATGGTGAGCGTCAGGTTCCTGACCTCCACGCCCTCGCGGTAGGCCGTCACATTGAGCTCCTGCACCCAGTTCCCCTTTCTGTCCTGATAGACGAAGAGGTTGACGAGCTTGAGGGAGTAGCCTCCGCCGGCATCCTTCACCGCGTTCATCTCCCCGGGATATGTGTACAGGATGTCCCGGCTTTTCTGCAGCGAGCCGCTTGCCACGACACCAATGAGAAGGAGGGCGATTCCCAGGTGCAGGAGATGTGCGGAGACATTCTTCAAGATCAGGGGGCGCTTTTTAGGCGATGTGAGCTCTTTTTGAATCTGGAGGAACACGGCTGCAGCGGCAAAGGCCCCGAGCGGGATGAAGGTGTCAACATAATAGCTGCCTGTGGGCCTCAGGATGTATCCCACGAGGCTCAGCGCCAATGCGCCCAGCGAGACATAGAGGGCAGGCTCTTTTTTCACCACGCCCAGCAGGAGGCAGAATCCCATAACAAGCACCACGCCGGCGGTGAATGGATAGCCCCGGGTGTTGTAGAATGCCTTGCCAATGGACACGGTCCTGTCTGCTGTGAGCTTTGCGAACAGGGGATAGGTGATGCCCCAGAGCAGGACCAGGAGGATCAGTGTAAAGAATATGGCTGTGAGATAGAAGGCGTTTGTCCGGGAGACAATGGGGTGCCAGCCTCTTTTTTCTTCTCTGCCACTCAGATAGGTCCTGATCGAGGCGAGGAGGAGTATGGCAAGGGACAGGAAGATGGCCGATGCCAGGACAGGTGTTATGGACGATCTGGCGTAGGCGTGGGTGGATTTGATGATGCCGCTTTTGGTGATGAAGGTGCCGTAGATTATGAGGATGGTGGTGAGCACCGCGATCACCGGGGCGATGATTCCAAAGGTGCCCTTTCTGCGGTGCTCGGAGGCGCCATGGAGGAACATGGTGAGGGTTATCCATGGCACGAGAGAGGCTGTCTCAATGGGGTCCCAGGTCCAGTATCCGCCGAAGGACAGCTCCTCGTAGGCCCAGAGAGAGCCGATGATGAGCCCGGCGCTCAAAAATATCCATGCGAGCCGCGCCCACTGTCGTGTGAGAGGCTCCCACTCCCCCTTCCCAGTGAGGAGATGGATGAGGCAGACGCCGAAGGGGATGGCTGCAAAGGCATAGGCGATGAAGACGATGGGCGGGTGGATTGCCATCCAGGGCGACATGAGCACAGGATTCATTCCCTGTCCCTCCACAAAACCTGCTTTCGGGGAGTAAAGGCCGCTTCCCTCCAGACCACGCAGGGCCGTTTCAATGCCGATGCCTGAGCGCAGGGCCTCCCCCTCTATGACCTCCAGGGTGGTTTTGAAGGGCGACATCATGGCTGCGAGGGCGGTGAAAAAGAGACCCAGCAGGAGCATTGCAAGGACAGCCCTCCTGTTGAACCTGTCCCCAAAGCCATGTCTTTCAGAATAGACAAGGACGCATGCGAAGATGGCCCAGGACCAGACCATGAACACGCCCTCCTGCCCCACCCACAGAGCCGAAAGCCGATAGACAAGTGGCGTGTCTGTGGCCACCCTGGAGAAGACATAGTTCACGTTGAAATCAGGCAGATAGAAGGCATAGAAGAGCAGCGCAAGGGCTGCGGTGGAAAGGACGGTTAAAATCCTCATGGCTATGGTGTAATATCTTTCGGGCAGCTCCATCCTTCCAAGCTCCTCAACCACCATCACCGTGGCAATGACGATGCCCAGGAAGAGCGCCCCTTTAAGGAATATGCCCCCTACAACGGCGTTCACTTCAAAAGACCCTCCAGGTTCCTGCCAAGTATCCTTTCTTTATCTGAGCTGTTGATGTCCAGGTTGAGTATGGCCTCAAGCTCGTGTTTCGGATAGAGGTTGCAGAAGAAATCTGAGCCAAAGACTATCCGATCCGGGCCGAAGAGCTCGATGGCGCGCACAATGTTCTTTGGAGCTGTGTGCGATGTCTCAAAGTAGATGTTATCCAGATCAGAGAGTTTTGAGACAGGTGAGATGTCCCTTCCGCAGCCCATGTGTGTGAGCAGGAAATCCACGTGAAAGCTTGAGCCAACGTCGAAGAGAGTCTCCACATCGAGATAGGTCTCTGTGTCCCTGGCCCACTGGGTATGGAGGACCACAGGGATCCCCATCTCCTCCACCCTTTCAAGGAGCATCCAGAGGGCCTCGTCATCCAGCTCAAAGCCCTGCCGGTCCGGACAGAGCATCAACGCCGAAAGCCCGCTCTCCACAGCCTCCTCAAGGTCGTATACGGCAGTGTTTGAATAGGGATGGACACAGGCAGCGCCGTACAGGTTCGGATATCCTCTGATTGCAAGGGCAACGGTCTCGCTTGCAGCCTTCGCATCCTCCTTGTCAGGGGAGACGGTGTTTGCCATGACCAGCGCGCCCCCTATCCCGTGTTTTGACAGTCCTGAGAGTATGTCCTGGACCGTGGCATAATGTGTGATAGGGCCTTCATCGGCGCTTCCGCCCCATTTGTCAAGCTCCTTCACCCTGATGGAGAGTGGCTCCTTCTCGATATGGGTGTTGGCGTCAAAGACCTTCATCCCCTGAACACCTTGGAGATCTCCTTGACAGCTCTGGAAAGGGCATCCCTGTCCCCGGTTATGACGATGCTCTTATCATCCCTTTCGACGACGTTGACGCCCTCCATCCCAGCGATTCTATCAGGGTCCACGCCTTCTGCAAGGTTTATCCTGAGCCACTGCGCGCCTCGCTGAAGCCCGGAGGGAAGGGGCCCTCCTCCTACCGTCTTTTTATCTTTTTTCGGCCTGCTGTCAAAGGAGAACCTGTCTCTTTTGCCGGCCCTATCAAGTATGGACTGGAGTATGCCCTGAATCTCCGCAATCTCCTTTTCAGCCTCAAAAAGCTCCTCCCCATGGGCATGCTCATCATAGATGCAGTGGTTAAGGAGGACCTTGGCATCCCGAAGGCGCCTCACCGCATCACCAGTGTCTATGCCATCTTTTTTCATGGCAACAGCCACCTCCATCACAGTCTGCCACTGTCTCTGCACTCTATCTGTTTCCATGGGGATCAGCTGAAACATTGACGCGGCCTTTACATAAAGATTGTGATTATCTTTCTAAGAGACATTGACTATTTTATCGGTGTTTGCCTGCCATGTAGATGGTTCGGTCTGCTATCCGGGCTGCAGACTCCGTGGGTGACGTTATTATCACAGTTGACCCTGTATTTTTTATGACATCCTCAACGAGCGCGGCATTCTCAGGGTCCAGGTTCGAGGTGGGCTCATCAAGGAGCAGGAGCAGAGGCTCAAGCACAAGCGCTCTTGCAATGGAGAGGAGCTGCTTCTCGCCGCCTGAGAGGGCTCTTGCATTCCTGTCCTCAAGGTGCCGGAGGTTAAATTCCTTCAGGGCCCATTCCACCTTCTCATGGATCGAATCCTTTTTTTCGCCCCTGACTTTTAGCCCAAGCGCAATGTTCCCATAGACGGTTGTGTTAAGAACGGCAGGCCGCTTAAAGACAACTGCCATCTTTCTCCTCACGGCCCATTTCTCAGGTGCCTCCAGCAGGCTTTCGCCGTCGAGATATATCTCGCCTCCGGTGGGGGTCTCCAGCAGGCTGAGCATCCTGACAAGCGTTGTCTTGCCAGAGCCGTTCGGGCCGATAACGGCAAGGCGCTCGCCCCTTGAAACCTTGAATGTGAGGTCTTTGAACACCCACCTTCCATCATAGCGCTTCGAGAGGTCTTTCACGCTGAGAAGGACTGTCATCTTCCGCTCCGCTCCTGAACTATCGTGAGGCCGTAGTTTATGGCGAAGGCAAGGCCGAGGAGGACGATGCCAAGGGACATAGCCGTCTCAAACTCGCCCCTCGAGGTCTCAAGGACGATGGCTGTTGTGAGCACCCGTGTGTGATACCTTATGTTGCCGCCCACGATGATCACAGCCCCAACCTCTGAAAGGGCCCTGCCAAGGCCCGCCATGAGAGCGGTCAAAAGCCCGTATCTCATCTCATAGAAGGCGAGGGAGATCCTCTGGAGAGGCGTGGTCCCAAGAGAGACGATGAGGTCGAGGACGTCCCGCTCAACCCCTTCATAGGCCGCGAGGGTGATGCCGGCGATTATGGGGAAGGCTATGATGAACTGGGCCAGCGCCATGATCTCCGGGGTGAAAAGGAGCCCCATGTCCCCCAGCGCGCCC
>RFHW01000067.1 GCA_003695745.1 Methanobacteriota archaeon
GGTAGCAGGTGAGCTTCCATCTACTGACAACTGGATGAGGGTCCGTGAGGCGCTGGACCTACAGGAACCCATTCCAGTCATAGTTAACGAAGACGGGTCCACTTATTTTGATCCAATCCCAGAGCCGGCGTCATACGGCTTTCCTGATGGAGAGTACCGGGTTAGATACGGTGGCTACAGCTTCGAGTTCGGAGACCCGGACAGCGCAGGCCGCTTCGCCATGGGCCATTACCTCCATTTTATCGACCCGACATCATACAATGGCGAAGTCCTCCTATCAGGTTTTACATCTAAGGACGGTGACGGTGTTTTCGATGATGAAACGGCGTTGGTCTTGAGAAAGGGAAAGGTCTATTTCGTGAACGGTGGTTATCTGCATCTCGACGCTTCCAGTGTGCTTGCCAACATCATGGCAGAGATGAATGGAGGGCACCCAGTGTATAACAAACCATCTTATGGCTACTTTACAAATGGCGAGAGCAGGTCGGTCTTCTACACGCCCTATGACGTGGATGTGGACATAAACGTCCTTGGCGGATCAGAGGTAACGGAGTTTGACGCCGAAGGTAACAGGGTTGATAATCCTGTGGTCAACCTAGATAAGGGAAGGCTGAATGGAAAAGTTAAAAGGTTCCCTCCCCTAATATCACAAGGGAGCTGTGTGGAACATGGAAAAGAGATTAAGAAAGGCGTTGGCTGTCTGGGCGGCTGTATCGATCTTCAGCTTTCTCGCTGGCGGGGTCTATACAGAGATGATCAAAGAGGGATTGGGGTTCTCCCCTGCCAACATCCTCTTCGCTCTTATAGGGGCTGCTCTTATTGGCATTCCCTTTTTCATCGCAGCCTATCTGGTCCAGCTGATATTGAGCCGGAGTTAAAAAGACTTTCCCCACCCTTATTCTATTGTGACTGTGGAGTGGCGGTGCCGCTTAAAGAGTTGTCCTCGTTGCACTCTGCAATCTGATTCCCGGCGTCTGCCGTGGCGGTGACAGTGTAGGTGGCTGACCACCAGCTCAATGTGGCGCATGCCTCTGCCTTTCCAGCCACAACAGCGGATTTGCTGTGGGTGATTGTAACGGTTTGAGAGACCTCGCCAGGTCCAAGCGCAGGTATGGACGCTGTCTGAGCGCCCACCCCCGGGGATATGTCCACTGACAATGTTGAGGCTCCGGCATTTCCCAGACCCCTGTTAATGACCTTTACATAGCTCGTCGCCTCCAAGCTGCACGTTGTGCTGCACTCGTTGTTCACGCACTCAGTGCTCGAGTGGAGATTGATGCCTGCCGACAGAGCTGTTACATCCAGGTCCACCTCGCATTCACAGCTGTAGCAGCCGCTGTTCTGATACTCCAGGCACACTTCGCCGGTGCCGCAGGCGTTGTCGCAGCTCTGGCTTTCTGTGAGAGGCGGCTGGCATGTCACGTCGATACAGACCCAGCAGTTGCTTATGCCCTCGCCATACTGGCAGAAGTCAGGTTTCTGGCAGCTGCTTTCACAGGCGCTTTGTGTAGAGTAGCCTCCCAGGTCTTCGCAGGATGGTGGCGGTGTGGTAGGCGGCAGGGTCGGCTCTGGAGTCGGGGGATTGATGGCATAGGCTACGCACACACATTCCTCAGTGCAGATGAAGTTCTCAGGGCAGTCGTCAACGCATATGTTTCCAGGTCTATAGCTGTTGTTCTCAAATGTGTTTTGGCTGCAGTAGAACTTCTCCGGCGGTGGCGGGGTCTCGGTGGGTGGCGGGATCTCGGTAGGTGGAGGCGTTGTTGTGGGAGGTGGCGTGGTCACCGGAGGCGCTGTTGTGGGCGGTGGCGTGGCCGTGATGCGCGAGAAATAATAATCCTCTGTCTCCCCGATCTCAAACTCGCCTTCGCCGAACCAGTCCTTCAACACATGGCTTGTGAGGGTCAGGCGCATCCACGTCTCTTCAGGAAGGGAAACATTGGTCTTAAAGCCCCTGGTCTCTCCCTCTGGAACATCGACCTTCATGTTCTTCACAACCCACTCGTCTGGAGAGGTGTCAGGGCCGTTATGGGTGCTGTTCTCCCAGTCACCGTCATGGTTGAGGTCCATGAGGATGTTCACATAGAGCTCTCCATCCCATTTGTCGTTGGTCACTGTGAATGTGACCGGTGTTGTGCTGTTGAGCCCGTCGTCGAAGTCATCATTGTCCACCTGTTTGGAATCACCTTCGCTTGTAACATTCTCCCCAAGCCATGCCTGTGTGATGTCATAGTGTCTGGAGCCGTTGCTAGAGTTCAGCGAAGGATAGGCGCCCATTGACGCTGAGGAGTGGCTGGAGTTTGAGTCCGGGGCATCTCCAAAATCAGCCAGCCGTCCTTGAGACGGTGAGGTCTGGTCACCGGTCTTTGCAGGTGTTGGTGTGGAAGTAGTTGGTTGTGTGGGCGTGGCACACCCGGAGACCAGGATAAAGAGAAGAAGGATGGAAGCAATTATCGTCTTTCTGCCGTTCATGTCACCCACTCTATCCAGATATCTGGAGGCATTGAATTGTTAAGGTATATAAAGTTAACCGTGGCTTGGTGGTTTGCTTTGACTGCCAGAGAAAAAGTGCCAATGATTATCCCCTATGCACGAGCCGCACTGATAAGTATTTTAAGAAGCCCCTTTCAACTGTCTTTTCATGGATCTGGGGAAAACGGTGCAGATATGCATGGTGTTGCTCATATTTTCAGCGGCGCCGGTCTTTGGCCAGGGCTTTCAGGCGGAGCGGGTGTGGACCTTTGCGTCGCCGGACAGCAGCTACGAGGCCTTTTCCATGTTCCTGGATTCGGTTGACTCCGCCCTCTATATCTCTGTATATGAGCTGGACAGCCCTCTTTTGGCCCGCGGGATAGAAGGGCTGCTGCGGGAGGGGAAGAATGTGACGATCCTTGTGGAGGATATGCCTGCAGGCGGTTTTCCGCGGGAGGAGGCGGATCTCCTGTCCGCGCTTGAGTCTGCCGGTGCCAGGGTCTATCTTTCAGGCGGCGACCTCCGGTTCTACCATGCCAAATACGCGGTCTCAGACAACGACACCGTCCTCATCGGCACTGAAAACCTTGGAGGCAACGGCTATCCGCCAACGGGGACCTCCGGCAACCGTGGCTGGGGGGTGATCATCGGGGATGCAGGTCTTGCAGAATACTTTGCCAGCCTCTTTTATAGAGATCTGAGAGGGGCTGAGCCCTTTGTGGCTCCCGGGACGACGGCCAAGGAGCATGGCGAGCCCCGGCCATATACGCCTGTATTCGGAGTGCGGGAGTACAGGGGCAGCTTTGCTGTCAGGCCTGTTGTGGCGCCTGATGACGCCGTTGAATCCATTGTCTCGCTCCTGCAGTCGGCGAACAGCTCAGTCTATGTGGAGCAGTTCTACATCTACAAGTACTGGGGTGGAAGGGCCGCGGGTTCTGTGGAGGAGACCCCCAATCCCTTTTTAGAAGCGGCAATAGACGCCGCCCGCCGGGGGGTGAAGGTGCGAATCCTTCTTGACGACACATGGTACAACACGGAGGAGGATGACCCTGTGTCCAACTACAACACAGCCATCTATGTGAACGAGGTGGCGAGAAGGGAGGGGCTTGACCTTGAGGCGAGGCTCATAGACTCTGAGGCCCTTGGCATCGAGAAGCTCCATGCAAAGGGTGTGGTGGTGGATGGGAAGGCAGCTCTCGTCTCAAGCGTGAACTGGAATGAGAACTCGCCGGTGAACAACAGGGAGGTAGGTGTTATCATCGTTGGAGAGCCTGCAGGATACTATGCAGATGTGTTTGAGCATGACTGGAAGGCTGCCGAGCCTGATGGGAGAAGCCCCTATCCTGCCCTGGTCGTCATCCTTGGAGGGGCGGCGGCGATCTATCTCTGGAGGAAGAGAAGAGGTGTCGAGGCAGGCTGACCTTCGCGGGATCTTTGACAGGCTCCTTACAGCCTTCGGCCCCCAGGGCTGGTGGCCGGGAGAGACGCCCTTCGAGGTCATTGTCGGGGCGGTGCTAACACAGAACACGGCGTGGGCGAATGTGGAGCGGGCCATCTGGAATCTGAAGGGAGCTGGTGCGCTTGAGCTGGAGGCGCTCCACAGGATCGATGCGGAGCGGCTGGCAGAACTTATACGCCCTTCGGGGTATTATAACATGAAGGCACGGCGGCTGAAGGAGCTGGTGAGGTTCCTGGTTGAGCGGGGCGGGATAGAGGCCCTATCAAAATGTGGGACAGAGGAGCTTCGAAGGGCGCTGCTCGGCATCAACGGCGTTGGCAAGGAGACAGCTGACTCCATCCTCCTCTACGCCTTCAACCGCCCTGTCTTCGTGGTGGACGCCTATACAAAACGCATATTCCACAGGCTTGGACACTTAAAAGAGGATGCCGGCTATGATGATGTGAAGGGTTTCTTTGAGGAAAGGCTGCCCAGGGATGCGGCCCTCTACAACGAGTACCATGCCTTGATCGTCAGGCTCGGCAAAGAGCGGTGCCGAAAGACAAGGCCCCTCTGCAGGGGATGCCCTCTTAGCGATCTCTGCCCCTCATCCAGGAATAAGCTTTAATACATCGAAGCTGGAATGATGATCATGCTATATCTGTTATATGCCTTTGTGGCAACGGCCGCATCCGTATCCGGAGGGCTGCTCCCCCTTTACACGAGGTTCAGGGACATCGAGAACAACTATCTCATCGGCTTTGCATCGGGTGTCCTTGTTTCAACGGCCTTCTTTGAGATGCTTCCAGAGGCTGTCTCAACCACTGCAAAGGGATGGTTCACCCTCCCCCTGGTGGCAGGGTTCTTCTCCCTCTATCTTGTGGAGAAGGCGGTCATGATACACGCCTGCAAGGAGACGGAATGCGACATACACCACGCCGGCTGGGTTGGTATGATAGGACTGGGGCTGGAGAGCCTCCTGGACGGCATTGCCATCACAGCAGGGTACATCACAAACCCTGTCTTGGGGCTTCTCATCGGCTTTGCCGTGATAGTCCACGAGCTGCCGGTGGGATTTTCCACGAGCGTCATCATGAAATGCTCAGGTTATTCGAATCGTGACAGCCTCATCGCCCTTGTGGCAACATCCGCCCCCACCTTCCTCGGGGCGCTGCTTGCCGGTCTTTTCCCTCTCCAGCTCTTCGGGATCCTTCTCGCCTTCACGGCCGGGACCTTCATCTACATCGGCGCAAGCGACCTCCTGCCGGAGGCGCACCGCAAGACGGACTGGACGGTGGTTGCCATGGTGCTCTCTGGGGCGTTGCTCATCCCTGTGTTTGAAGCGGTCCTGGGCTTTTAATGCGGGGCTGTGAAGATATTTCCGGAGCCATTCAAATTTTTTTGAACAAAGAGTTAAATAAAGGGGTTCAACAGAAAAGGCTTGGCTAGGGAAAATAAGCGGTGCAACAATCGACATCCCATACTTTACACCTAGTCTTTTTTTCACCGCATGTTCCCTGCATCTTTTCCCTAGCCCCATCCCATTCCTGCAAAAAATATATGTGCAACCACTGTCAAGTTATATGCTGGTTTTGAGAGATGCCCAAGATAATGCTTGTTGACGACGAGCCTGAGTTCACATATATAGTCAAGCTGATACTGGAGAAGGAGGGCTATGAGGCTGTTGAAGCGCACAGCGGCAGGGAGTGTCTTGAGAGGATAAGGGAGGAGAGGCCCGACCTCCTGCTCCTGGATATCATGATGCCGGGAATGGACGGGTGGGAGGTGTGCAGGAGGATAAAGGAGGATGAGGGTCTCAGGTCGATCCCGGTCATAATGCTTACCATAAAGTTTCAGGAGGATTCGAAGCTCAAGAGCTTTGAGTGCGGCTGCGACGGATACATATCAAAGCCCATCAACAAGGAGAAGCTCTTGAAGGCCGTTCACTGGGTTCTGGGAGAGCCTCTGATAGACAGGAGAAAGGCGCCCTCTAAATGCGGCATTGACTGCGCCATATGCGACCAGTTCATCTATGAGGTGTGCCAGGGATGCCTGTCCGAGAAGGCTGATTCATGCACCATAACGTTGTGCGTGGGTGAGAGGGGTGTTGCAACCTGCCTTGAGTGCCAGAAGATCGATTACTGCAAGAAGAGGAAGGAGACTGTTGACACATGCCTTGTCTTCAACCCTGCAAAGGAGTCTAAGAGGAATTTTCTCTATCCCATTGGAGAGGAGGACAGGGATGAGGGTTTTGCCCTCTTCACACGGGCCGTGGTGGAAGGGTCAAAGGGCCTTATATTCACCGATGACCCTGAGGATCCGCCTCTCACCATGGAGGGTGTGAAGGTGCTCAAAAGCGGTTCTCTCAAGGAGATGTCAGAGGAGATAAGGTCCTTTGTGAAGGAGGGTGCTGAAGGCGTGGTCCTCATTGAATCCCTTGGCGAGGAGGCGCTGAAAAGACCTTTCCAGGAGCTTCTTGCCTTTGTGGAGGGGCTTTACCGGCTTACAATGGAAAAGAGCCTTGGTGTCATACTCTTTGTGGGCTCCCTTGAGCGGGAGGAGCGCCATCAGCTTTTGAACTTCCTCACAAGCCTTCAGATAGAGTCCATTATAAGGGCTGTGTCAAACCCCCAGCGGAAGGACATACTTGAGCTCCTTGAAAAGCTCGGGAAGTCCACCTTCTCCGAGATGCTGCAGGCCCTTGGATATACCAATCCATCAAAGCTCAGCTTCCATCTCAAGGTGCTCAAGCAGGTGGGGATCCTTGATCAGGACAACAGCGGCGTATATTATCTGACAGAGACAGGGCGGCGCCTTGACGAGCTCCTTTATCGTATGAAGGAGAGCGTTTCATCGGTCTTTTCCATCACGCCAGATTTCGCCGTGGCCTCAGGGTCGAACACCGTTGTGAAGGCAAAGGCAGAGGCCTATAAGAGATACATCAAGTCCGCGGAGAAGGCGGGGCTCTTCAAGATCGTTGACATACTCAGGGACATAGAGGACTCCCTATCGGTGTTTTTCGGCAGGGAGGAGGCGGAGAGGATCATAATCACCGCCTTTGACGAGTACATCTCCTCTGAGAAGATGCCCCATGACGAGGGTTTGAAGAAGAAGATAAGCGAGATCGCCTTTGTCTTTCTCTCAGGCGCCATGCCGCTGGAGGATGCCATAGACTGGGCTGACAAGCTCCTTGTGAAATATTCTTTGAAGGGCTGAGTGATAGGGTGGATCTGAGGGATATAGGCATCGGGGAAGGCTGGCTCTGCGAGGCTATTGTGACCACCTACCACGAGGACGGCTCTCCCAATGCCGCGCCCATGGGTGTTCGGGGCGGCGGCAGGGATGTGGTGGTGTTGAAGGTGCACAGGGACACCGACACCTATGAGAACATACTGCGCGGCAGGTGCTGTGTCATCAACATCGTCTTTGACCCGCTCCTCTTTCTGAGGTGCGCCCTCTATGGCAGGCATAAGGGCCCTTCCGAGATCGAGGCGGGGGATGTGGAGCCGGCGGATCATGTGGACGCCCCCTATCTTGTTGGTGCAAGCGCCTATGTGGAGGCCGAGCTTGAGGAGGTTGAAGATTTCGCCAAGAGCGATGCCTATGGGATGGCGATGGGCTCGAAGATGACGCTCCGTGTGAGGGATATCAGGGTGCTCTCCCCCTTCCCGGCCGCCCCGAACAGGGGTTTTTTCGCTGCAATGGAGCTTGCAATAGCCCTTTCAAGGGGGAGAACAGAGGATGTGCCCCGGTATATGGAGGTGATAAAAAAGACGCTTCCAGAGGAGCGTTCGCTGGAGATCGAGGGTTTTGTGAAGGGCTATGTGCGGTCTATATCCTGATGCCTTCGAAGAGGCGGTATTCCCTCTGTGCTCTGGAGCCTTTTCTTGCCATGGCCCCCTGGTCATGGAAGCGGGAGAGGTATGTGGAGACTGAGGAGAGCTTGATCTCCTCTCCGTAGATGCGCTCATACTCCTCTTTTATGTCCTGTGACCTGACCCAGTCCCCTTTGTGCTCTCTTTCCAGGAGTATGTAGAGCTTTTCCTTCTGTGAAAGGTCCTCCAGGTTGTATTCACCTATCCACTGGGGTATGAACTCAGGTGTGAAGCTTTTTGTGGCTCCTGACTCGCTTGTTTCGTAGGCGTATTCTATGAACTTCTCTATTCGCTGCTTTGCGGTGTAGAGGTCCTCGCCTTCAAGGAGGAGGTTGGATTTGGTTTTTCCGTCCTCAATTTCCACCTTTATTTTCATCTTGTGTCCGGCCATAATGTTTATATACTATATAGGGTGTTCATCTTTTTATGTGTTTACCTGTGCACTTTTTAACAGGTCTTTTTCGTAGGTGAAAATCTAAACTTCGCTCCTTAATATATAAATGTTTCTATTGGACTGTGGTTAGAAAGGTTTATATAGCAATGTATTCACTTCTGTTCACATATTCACAAATATAGGGGGTAAAACATGGAATTTCTGTACAAAAAAGCAAGGGAAAACACACAAAAAGAGAAGGAATCCCGCATCGAAACCAGCAGCGACTTCGGGGAAGCGCGGATACTTGTTGTGGGCTCAGGAGGAGGCGGCAACAACACCCTCCAGAGACTGGCAAACATCGGCATCCAGGGAGCAGAGCTCATAGCTGTGAACACCGACAAACAGCAGCTGGAGAGGACCAAGGCAGACAAAAAGATCCTCATCGGCTACGAGACCACCAGAGGACTTGGCGCAGGCGGATACCCTGAGATCGGAAGACAGGCAGCTCTCGACGCAAAGACGGTGCTCAAAGACGAGCTTTCAGGAGCGGACCTGGTCTTCGTCACAGCAGGCCTGGGCGGCGGGACCGGCACCGGAAGCCTGCCGGTCATAGCAGAGATAGCAAAAGACGCCGGGGCCGTTGTGGTGGGGGCAGTGACAATGCCCTTCAAGATCGAGCGCGCCCGGATACCCAAGGCAAGAGAGGCGCTTGCAAAGCTCAAAGAGGCCGCTGACAGCGTGGTCGTCGTGGACAACAACAAGCTCCTCCAGTTCGTCCCGGACCTGCCCGTGGACGAGGCCTTCGGCGTGGCCGACGAGATCCTCTCAAGGATGGTGAAAGGCATCAGCGAGACCATCTCCATACCCAGCCTGATAAACCTGGACTTCGCAGATGTGCGCGCGGTGATGCGAAACACCTCAGGCAGAGGCGTGGCCATGATCGGCCTCGGCGAGGCAGAAGGAAGGGACAGGGCAACGGAAGCGGTGACACAGGCCCTTGAAAACCCGCTCCTCAACGTGGACTACAGAGGCGCCACAGGAGCCCTTGTGCACATCACCGGCGGACCGGACCTCACCCTTTCCGAGGCAAACACCGTCGGCGAGATCGCCACAAGCTATCTGCGGGACAATGCAAACGTGATATGGGGCGCAAGGATCGATCCAGAGTATGAGAAGAGGCTGCAGGTCATGGTCATAATGACAGGCGTCTCCTCACCGGACATAATCGGCTCAGGCGCATCCATACAGGTGCCTTCAAGAGACATAAAGGTGCCAAAGCGCGGGCCCAAGACCCTTTCAGACCTGGCATGGGAGAGCCCGGTGCGGAGATTTGACCCGCTGCCACCGGAGACAAAGCAGGGGATAATGGCAAAGCTGGATATAGACTACATCCTATAAGGCCATAAAGGGGGTGTGAGATGATGAAGAAGTTCTCCAACGCTTCCAACAAGATAAACGTTATCTTGAGCGTCTTTAAAGACGGTGAGAAGCTGACTGGACGGGACATCTCTGAAAGGATTCGGGAAAAAGGGTACGATGTGGATGAAGGGAACCTGAAGATGTTCATCTACTACCACATGCAGTACCAGTATCTCATGAAGGAGAAGGTCAACGGCGTGAACAAGTACTATGCCGTGTAAAGCTCCTTCTTTTTTTCTATTTTAGAGGTGAGAACAGGATGGACGAGATAAAGGTTGCGGTCCTTGGATGTGAGAAGGAGCCAAAGACAGAGCTGATAAAGAACCTCACCGGCAACTTCAGAAGCGTCAAGCTGGGCGGCATGAACACCGACATCGACATAGGATACACCACGGCAAACGGCAGAAGGCTCTATCTCTTCGGAGGCACAAGGGAGGAGCGAAAACGGTTCTTTGAAGAGGTCCTCCCAGCAGGGATCGACCTCGGCATCGTGGTGGTGGACTCCTCCAAGGGGATTTCGCCAGAGGACAAAGAGCTCATTGAGGAGATGAAAGAGCGCAACATGCCCTGCATGGTCTTCCTGAACGACAAGAAGGAGACAGAGCTGCACAGCTTTGGCAGGACCATAGTCCATGGCTCGGCTTGGAACAAGGAATCGGCGAACAGGCTCCGTGACTTCCTGACCAAGGCAACGTGAGGCCGGAGAAAGATGGAAAGACAGGATGAGCCGCATCTGGCGCTGGTCAAAAACGGCTGGTACTTTGTCCTGGACATCGAGGAAAGCGCAGCCCAAGAATCACGGGAGTGATTCCTCCCTATCTTTTTTCTTTTTTCAACATATCTGTTGCTTGGGGGAAGGATTTAATAACTGTGATACCGAAGTGTTAGGTCATGTTTTATGA